>CASFML010000018.1 GCA_949295795.1 uncultured Gammaproteobacteria bacterium
AATTAGTTGCGTAAATATTAGACTCCAAACCGAATTTAGACTCGATTTCATTTGTAAAACACTAGTCTATGGCTCTGATTTACGCATGTAAATGTTATTCATCGATGATTGTTCGCCACGAACTCAAAACCATCATTCGATTTAAACAGAATACACACTTAACTTATTTAAGACCAACCTTGTGTTGATTCTTGAGGTTATTTTTTACTCGCTAATTTTAAATAATAAGTGGCTTGCCAAAACCACATCCATGTATATTGGATAAAACTTAATAAAGTGGTGACAAAAACCGCTTCGATAATCCGCGCAATGAATTCAGCAGAAATATCAAAAAAAGCTAATTTTATAATCAGTAAACTGACTAAGACTAATTGAAAGAAGGTATTTAACTTACTTATCCAAACCGGCTTATAATCTAATGGGCCGACCCAATAACGGTATAGTAAAGCACCACCCATAATCCAAATATCGCGACCAATCACCATCATCGCTAACCATAGCGGAATTTGATGCAAATAAGCCAAGACAACAAAACTACCCATTAATAAAAGCTTATCAGCTAAAGGGTCTAAAAGCGCACCCAAAGGGGATGTCCAATCAAAAAAACGCGCTAACAAACCATCTAAACCATCACTCAAACCCGCTATCACAAACAAGTAAAAAGCCAAGGGATAGCACTTTGTCAATAAGGCCCATAAAATAGGTCCTATGAGAACAAAACGAATACAGGTAATTACATTAGGTAGATGACGTAGTTGTAATTGCATCATTTTTTTGGCTTAATCAAACTAATCATAGGTGATCCATGCTGAAACCAGAACTCATTAACCAACTCATACTCAAGTTCCCCCAACTGCAAGCTGTTACAGTTAAGAAAAGTGTGGAACATTTAATCCAACTATTGGAACAAACATTATATCAGGGTCGTCGCATAGAAATACGTGGCTTTGGAAGTTTTTCATCCCATTATAATGCAGCACGTTCTGCTTTTAACCCAAAAACTGGTGAACACTTTTTAGCGCCTGAAAAGTATCGCATCCATTTTAAAATGGGTAAAACGCTCAAATATTGCATTAATAAACCTAGCCAGCACACTGAAACAAGTCCTGTCGAATAAGTTAGACCCTCATGGCAAATCTCATAAAACTTAATTCTGTCATTGCGAGCAGTAAAGCCCGCGCTGAATCCTCATTTTGTGAATTACCAGAATGATGCGCTCTTATCATTGGGTGCATGTTGTTCCAAAAAATCCCCAAGAGCATAACATAATGTTTGTGTCCCGACACGCTGTAACGCTGAAATTTCAAATATCGGTACATGGGCAGGAACTTGTTTTTTGATAGCTTGCACAGTCTCTACTAACGTTTCAGGAGAAAGTAAATCGATTTTATTTAACACTAACCATCTGGGTTTTGCAGCTAACTCGGGACTGTATTTTATTAACTCATTTTCAATCAAGGCCATATTTTTTAACGGATCACTACCGTCTATGGGTTGAACATCTAAAATGTGGAGTAATAAACGGGTACGATCCAAATGCTTTAGAAAATTGATACCCAAACCTAAACCTTCAGCAGCCCCGCTAATTAATCCGGGAACATCCGCCATCACAAAACTACGACCCGCTTTTAAACGCACTACCCCCAAATGAGGTTGCAAGGTGGTAAATGGATAATCCGCTACTTTAGGTGTTGCGGCCGATACCGCGCGTATTAAACTGGATTTTCCGGCATTAGGTAAACCCACCAATCCCACATCGGCTAATAATTTTAAAGAAAGTTTTAAACGGCGGGTTTCACCGGGATGACCGGGTGTAAACTGCCGTGGACTACGATTGGTGCTACTTTTAAAGCGCGCGTTACCTAAACCATGCCAACCCCCTTTTGCGACACACTGTGTTTGATCGTTACCCGTCAAATCACCGATCAATTCTTGGGTATCGGCATCAAAGATCTCAGTTCCAATAGGCACTTCTAAAATGAGATCAGCGCCTTTTTTTCCAGCGCAATCGCTCCCTTTACCATTTTCACCCCGAGCCGCTTTATAAAGGCGGTTATAGTGAAAATCAATCAATGTATTAAGATTGGGATTCGCTTTTAAATAAACACTACCCCCATCGCCCCCATCACCACCATCGGGACCACCTAAAGGGATAAATTTTTCGCGACGAAAACTAACGCAGCCTGCTCCGCCCTTTCCTGCTTCTACGAGTATCTCAACTTCATCTAAAAATTTCATAAAAAAACCCCGCCGAGCGGGGTAACCATTATAAAAACTATTATTGTGAGCGCCGTAGGCGCTGCAATTTAACGAACGTGTTCAGCCGTTCCAGTCACTGCGGGAACCACGTTCACATAACATCTAAGTTTAGCTCCTTTCCGAGCAAACTTAACCACGCCGTGCACTAAGGCATATAAGGTGTGATCCTTGCCAATCCCCACATTATTACCTGGATGGTAATGTGTGCCGCGTTGACGGATAATAATATTTCCTGCTTTAACAGATTCACCACCGAAGTGCTTTACACCTAAGCGTTTTGAATGCGAATCGCGGCCATTGCGCGTACTTCCACCAGCCTTTTTGTGTGCCATGGTATAACCTCTATTATAAACCCTTAGTAATTATCTCGGTAATTTTTACCGCTGTATAGTGTTGTCGATGGCCCATTTGCTTTCTATGGTGTTTACGACGTCTAAACTTAATAATGGTCACTTTATCACCACGACCATGTTCTACCACACAGGCCTTAACCTTTGCGCCCGCCAAATAAGGGGCACCCATTTTGCAACCGTCTTTATCCGCCAACAGCATCACCGGAAATTCAACGATGGCCTCAAGCGCTTCCGGTAACTTTTCGAGCTTAATAATTTCTTCTTTAGCGACTTTATATTGTTTTCCGCCGCTGCAAATAACTGCGTACATTTCTACTCTCCAAATGATACTAAGAAGGTCTCTATCACATCTTAGCCTTTTGACTGGCTCCCCGAACAGGACTCGAACCTGTGACCCAATGATTAACAGTCATTTGCTCTACCAGCTGAGCTATCGGGGAATTTAAGCCGTTAAGGCCGCTTATAGTAATAGCAGCGCTAGCATGGGTCAAGTGCTGAAAGAAATTTATTTAGTATATTTCATCATTTTAATAAACAACATTAGACCCATAAATCTTATCTTTAAAAATAAAAGAAAACGGTCGAGTAGATGACTGTTAATCATCCACTCATTTGTTCTTACCCGGCTTAAAATTCTATTAAAACAATCGCTTAACTAAGCCAACACAAGCTTTCAAATAAATTTGACGTAAATTCTGCGCATAGAAAAAATGGCGTGGCCCTTTTACTGCGAATCAAGCCGCTCGACGCGTTAAGTTAAGTGGTTTAACGCGTCGATGCTTCTTTAGACTGTGCCATAAATCCCAATTCGATTGTAAAGCTAACCAAAACTCAGGTTCAGTTTGTAAGGCTTCTGATAGTGTTAAAGCGGAATCTGCTGTAATCCCTCTACGCTTATTAATAATTTCATTAAGGCGTGTGTAAGTCCATCCGATATGTTCACTAAAGGATTTTTGGCTTAGTCCTAAAGGCTGTAAAAATTCTTTTAAAAGCATTTCGCCTGGATGAGTGGGCTCTCTGTTGGTAGGTAACATAAAAAATTCTCCTAGTGGTAATCAATAATATCGACTTCTTCTGCATTACCATTATCCCATTTGAATATAATTCTCCATTGTTTATTAATTCTTATGCTCCAAAATCCTTTTAGCTTCCCTCGTAACCTTTCTAAATGGTTACTAGGAGGGATTTGTAAGGTTTCAACTAAAGTAATAGCATTCAACTGATCGAGTAGACGATAAGCTTTACGATGGAGCTCTTTAGGCAAGGTACGGGAATAGCGGCTGTTGAGTCCATTATAAATATCCTGCGCAACCTTACTAGAAAAGCTCTTGATCATATAAATACAAAGATTATCCTATATATCGATACATGACAAGTAACGTTTTACAATACCCACTTTTCGTCAGTTATTAATGAAGAAATGCACGCTGTAATAAGAGAAGGAGAACATACAAAAGGTCTTGACGCTTATGCGTCAAGAACTTTTCAGCGTATCGATGAATAGAAAGTGGTTGTCTTTATTTTTTCTCATACTCATCTAATTTAGTTTTATAGTCATTCTTTTCCTGCTCAGACTTATCTAATTGTTCTTTTAATTCTTTACCTTTCTTTTCACATTCGTCCAACTTATCTTTGACCTTTTTGACCTCATCTTCGAGTTTCTTTTTATCGAGCTCATCTTTTAATTCCTTACCCTTCTTTTCACAGACAGTTAATTTATCTACGTATTCTTTTAATAATTGTTCAAGCTCTTTGATCTTATTTTTTAAATCTGTTTTCTCTGAAGTACATTCTTTTAAACTTTTTTGATTTTGAATTTTATTTAATTCATATTGGGTAATTTCATCCTTAATATTTACGTTCAGATCCAATTCAACCTTAAAAGAAGTGAGTCCTACTAAAGGTATTTGAGCTAAGTCTGTATCAGCCGGTATTTCAATATTTTCCCCGATTAAACTATGATCCTCGTAAAGTACAAGCTTACAGAGATTACCGGTTTTAACAGAACGCAACATATCATTTAAGGAATCTGGAACATCGGTTAAACCTTTTCCAAAATCTACTTCATAACCGACATAACTGATATAGGCCTCTCCTTTATAATTAGTTTCAGTAAAGAAAATAGCCTCGGTAGGAGCTGGCTCTTTTTTATTCGTTTTTGATAAAGTATAGAACATCATCTTTCTCCTTTAATCATTAAAAAAGAAAGATTATCTCTCAAAGAGGAGTAATATAATTTAATCTATATTTTTAAAATTATACATTAATTAGCAAGCTTTATGATGCATTTTATAATAAGCTGTTATGAGTAGGCCGAGTAAATACGCCAGCACTGAATAAATCCATGCCAATAAAGCAATGCTCCTTATAGTTAATCTTATCTTTCATCTTGCAAAATCAGCATAGAGTGTTCAAACAATTTCATGGGCGCCGCTAAAATCGATTCCATGCTTTGGATATTCAATATGTTTTTCTTCTTGTCCCATTCAAAGTACATCACATCGCACTATGTCTTTATCGTTATATCAATAAGAAAAATTTCTTAAATTAATAGGTCATCAGCATAAGATTTAACGATGCCCTTTTTTGTGCATTGGGATAGCCAAAATAAGCGAGAACCTCAATCGAGGTATAGCGTTTATTACATTTAGGACAATGTCTTCGACGTAAGATTTTCTTGCCCTCCTCGGTTTTACGCGAATTTATAACCCGCGTTTTAGCATATTCACAGAATGGGTTTAAACATTTCATTATTTGACTTCCTTGTAACGATAAAAAAATTGATACCTAAATATAAATCGATTTAAATTTATTTTTTAAAAATTCAACTTAAAGCCTTATATAAAAAAAGACTATAAGCGACGAATGGTCCCTGATGGCATAACATAACGCCTTAAGTGTTTAGGTTTGTCCTTTATCAAATTTTGCATTCTTATCCTTTTTTGTCGAAGTTTTCTACGTAAACGCAACTCTCTAACCAATGGAAACCCATTAATGAGTAATATAAAAAATTGGCGAACCTTCGAACATTTAGAACATGCGTTCATATTTTTCTCCTTTAAAATAAAAAATTTACAGTATAAAATTTATTATTTTTCTTCTTTCTCCGTAATTAAATGATCTTCAAGTGGATTCAATTGTTTTATGTTTCTTGGTCTAGGAATATATTCTGTAAAGCCATTTAATGAATTTTGATGTTCAATTTGCCCCGTTAAATAAATAGGCCCTTTAGTTAATTTTTTTAATGCCCTATTCATTCGATATCGACGTTCAAAATCCTTTTGTAAAAAGATTAATTCTCGTTCCGATTGTTGGCATAAAAAAATCCAGCCCCCCATATCCTGAATCACATCGTGAATCAAAACATCAGTGAATTTCACACTTTCATAATGACCCACGTGTCGAATGGCGGCTATTACCTCTGTCCAAGCCACTAAACTGTCGCTTTCGCTATCTCCTTCAATGGCGTTTGCCCAATCGGCAGGACTCGGAAAATTTCTTTTGGCATTTTTTGGATTTTTTAAAAAATCCCATAATGCTGTCTCAAATGCAGCATATGAATATTTTTTTAAACAGCTCCAATAAGTATGTAATAACAAGGCAGAAAGTTTGCGATTATAGACCTCAGCTAAAATCATTAATCCTTGTGAAAATTTCTCCTGATCATAAATAGTCATAGACGCCTTTTTCCTTTGACTAATAGCAAACCATTGCTTTTATTAAGATGCTTTTCAGATTCTTGAGTAGGGTCCAGCCATTTTTTGGCTATATGTAAATTATGATCAAACGTCAAGGACACTGAATGACATGAAGCAGAAGACTGTAATTTCTGTTGTTGTGCCTTTGTCAACCAAGTATGAATATGTCGTAAAATATGTTGATATGATTTACGTTTATCGGGATTAGCAACATTCCAATTCACCAGTTTGTGTAACTCGTTTAACACATCAATGTCACTATAAATACGCTGCCATTCGCAAAATTCTTGTTGTGTCACCTGGTAACACGCGTTACTTTCCAAAGGGATTGCCAATAGGCACTCTATCTGTTCAACTTGCTTAGCGATTAAGTTCACCGAGTTTTCTTGGGGAAATCGCACTTCTTCTATCTCTTCCTGTTCTTGTTCCTGATTCTGCTCTTGTTCCTGATTCTGTTCTTGTTCCTGATTAAAATAAGCTTTGGTCGATCCCTGTTTAAAATCTTTAAGGTCATATTGGCGCAAGGCTTCACTAAAGGCTAAAGCGAAGGCTTTTCCTAAGCCCTTAATAAAAGACTCTAATCGATAATAAGCTTCATTTTTCAATCCGCACTCAGGAATCTCGTCCCAATGCAACGCCCAACTTCGCACCACATTCGGTGACTGCGGTTTGTTATATTTAATCGCATTGGGAATAAAAATCACGCGCGCTTTTAGATCGGCTTTGACCAAGCCCTGCGCAATTATCTCTTTTAATGCCCGTTGAAACCCTAATAATGACCAGGATAATTCTTCTGCCATCGCTCCAGCACCGGCACGATACAGGCCAGGAATTGATGTGGTATGTGGATTACTTAATAAATAAAGAAAAAGTGCTTGGCCGCTGGGTTTAAGTGGTGTTAATGATCGAAATTTTTTATCACACCAAATTCTGACATCTAACATTCGATAACGCATAATTTACCTTAAGAATAAAAAATTAATAAAAAACTGAAAACTTATCGTTACATCATCCATTTAGGCGGAAATTTTATTGATATTTTTATTTTTTTGACTAAATAAAACTAAACTTAATTTTTTAGCTTTAGAAATACTAATAATTTTTTGATCAACCTTCTCAATCAATTCAATATTTCCTAACAATTTTATTCTCTTGGCATTTTGATAAGTAAAATGACTACCAAAGCCTAATCGTTCTGCTACCAATTGTCGTAATGGCATGCGTTTTTGTAAGCTAACTTGTGCAGCTTTATTCACAAGTCGCATTGCTTTTGAAGCTTTTTTACGAAGATCGATTGAATTTTTTAATTTTGCTAGGTCCGTTCGATAACCTTGTCGGCTTCCTAAAAATTTTTCTAAAGCGATACCGATATCCACTCGCTCACTTATCAGGAAGTTTTTTACGAATAATTCACTGTTGTAATGGCCATTTGCTAAATCTGCTAAGGAAATGCGCCAAGCCGGAACCGTTTTCTTAGCTTGAAATTTATATAAATAAAAAATTTTTTCACCAAAAATCAACTTATTCTGTTCATCCACACAAATCGATCGATGTTTATAGACTGGAATTAGTTTATCTTCATCAGAAATCAAATCAGTATCCTTTGTTGTTGTTGTGATGCGCTCTATAGCAACATAGACTAATTCACAGGGTGGTAAGTCAAACTTAGGTAAACGTAAGGTTAAATGTTTTAGACGTTGTACAATGTGAAACGGTACTAAGTCTTTCCAAGGAATTTCTCCGCCGGTTAAATATTCAATTTGCAAGGCATATTCTAAAGGTATTTTACTCACTCCTTTAATCCAGGCATAAACATGTTCACGATGAATACCTAATTTTTTTGCCAAATGTTTGACTGAACCTATACTACAAATGGCTTTATCTAACATTACTTCTTGCATGAACTCACTTCCTTATTTTTCGTTCTACAAAAAGTCTAAACAATACAAATTAAATTTTTTTACTTCATCATTACGTATCTTATGCAAATAAAAGAAAACTGAGTGAGAATTAGGAGTCCTTATGCAACCCCGTTTAATTCGTTTACGTGATGCACCAAAATATTTAGGCATGGATCGAAATCGATTCAATAATGAAGTACGACCCTTTTTAGTGACGGTCAAAATTGGTCTACAAGGAATTGCCTTTGATCGTTTGGATCTCGATCAATGGGTTGATGGTTACAAGAAACAGCAAGGACGACCGGCGCAAAGAGCCAGTCAATGGCAAGAAACACCTCGCTTAATAAAAGAAAAAAATTCTTCAAAAAATATTAAAAACACAGTTGATACAGAGTTTCAACAGCTGGTTGAACAATTAGCTAAGAAATCCAATATCATTGAATAACCCAATAGCTCTCACAGCAAATGAATGACATTCGCTGGCTACGGTGAATTTCTTGTTTCAAAATCAAGTAAGATTAACTTATGGGAAAAAAACGTATACCTGGCCTGATTAAACGAGGTGTGATATGGCATATCAATAAAAGAATTTTTGGGCGCCGAATTTGTGAAAGTACCCGAACCTCTTCATTAGCTGAAGCCGAACGTTATTTAATCCATCGACTCGAAGAAATCCGTCAAGCAAGCATTTACGGAATAAGACCCACTCGATCTTTTCGACAAGCCGCCATAAAATTTTTAAAAGAAAATCAACATAAAGCCAGCTTGCACACTGATGCCCGCTTACTCAAACAATTGGATCCATTTATCGGTGATTTACCACTCGCAGCCATCCATCAAGTTAGCTTACAAGAATACATACATACGCGTAAAACCGCTGGCGTAAAAAATCGAACCATAAACTATGGATTACAAGTCATACGTCGTATTTTGAATCTTGCCGCACAAGAATGGTTAGACGAAAATGGTCTTAGTTGGCTCGCTAATGCACCAAAGATTCGTTTGTTAATTGAGAAAAATAAGCGACAACCTTACCCTTTATCCAAAGATGAAGAACGACGTTTGTTGGAACATTTACCCTTGCATTTAAAACAAATGGCGATATTTGCCATGAATACCGGTTGTCGTGATCAAGAGATTTGTCGCTTACAATGGCAATGGCAAGTCGAAGTTCCCGAACTCAATACCTATGTATTTATTATTCCTGCTCGCTTAGTTAAAAATCGGCAAAATCGACTGGTTATTTTAAATCAACAAGCTAAGCATGTGATTGAAACGCGACGTGGTAGACACCCGGTATTCGTTTTTACTTATCGAAATAAACCATTAACTCGAATGTTAAACTCTGCTTGGGTGAAGGCTCGAAGCCAGGCTAAGCTGCCACAGCTTCGTGTCCATGATCTAAAACATACCTTTGGTCGTCGCTTACGTGCCGCAAACGTAAGTTTTGAAGATCGACAAGATCTATTAGGTCACAAAAGTCAGCGTGTAACCAGCGATTATTCGAACGCAGAAATTGCAAACCTCATTTCAGCCGTGAATGCTATTGCAACGCAAAATAGCAGTACTAATATATTCACCTTATTGAAACATTTACCTGTTTCCTAGCATTACACTGATTTAACACTATAAATTCAAATTTTTTAATGAGGTAATCAGTGATAAATTAAATCTATCATAAATGGCAATATTTGCTAAAAAATTTATTGGTTATAAATTTACTTCGCTATTTATGCCAGGAATAACAATAAAAAATTATTTAACAACCATGGAAACTAACACTTTCATGAAGAATTAAAATTTTACATACCATCAAAGGAAAAATTATGTCCCCATTAGTTATTATCAGCATGTTAACACCACTTCTTGGTACTTTGAATTTAGTACTGGGTTTATTAGCCGTTATTCCAGGTGCTTCCGCAGCAGCGGCTCCTATACAAGCCGCTATAGGCTCAATTACAAGCGCAATAGGAATATTAAACGGACTACCCGGAGTGAGATAATTAATAAACTCTGTGAAGGGAGATAAATGCTTCCTTCACAGATTAAATTTTATAGAAATAAAATTTCGGACTATTGCTAACTTTTATTTATGCGGTAAAGCAAGTTCCAAACTTTTAAAAAATTTCAAACTTATGACAGGATAAAAATATGTCTCCCATTATTATTACAGGAATGTTATCCGATGTATTGAGTGTACTCACCACGGCCCTATCACTTGTTCAAACCATAACTGGTGCTGAAGCGGCCGCTTTAGCGATAAAAAATGCTCTTCTTTCAATCACTCAAGCCATTGGTATTTTAAATTCATTACCGACAATAACCATTCCATAGAAAAACAGTCCCCTAAATTAACGTATAAAAGGGGACGGCTATTTGTCGTTGAAAACCTATTTTGCATGACTCAGTAAAACACAGTGATACCCCGTTATAGGCTTATAAATTTTTTCAAACCAAAAAAACAATCAAAATTCAAAGCTTTAGTTAAACCAGTTGCTGACTGTTAATCATCCACTTGACAAGACACAAACGAAAAAATGGGTTTATCAAACTCCCCATTTTCTGGCAGATTAATCCGTACCTAGCATCGTCGAATTTTCATACAATTGTCCTATCATTTGCCGATCAAGCCTGTTAGAATGCCCACCTTTTGAGCTAAAGATATGACTTGGCTCAGCTTCTAGCCAGGAATTTTTAGTGAACTTTACAGATTTTAAACTTAACAACCCTATTTTATTAGGTATTCAAGCCGAGGGTTATCAAGACCCTACAGCCATCCAAGCCAAAGCCATACCGGTTATCTTGCAAGGTCAAGATGTTGTCGGTTTAGCCCAAACTGGAACCGGCAAAACCGCTGCATTTGCTTTACCACTACTCCAGCGTCTTATGGGTGGACCTAAAGGTCAATTGCGTGGACTTATTCTGGCACCGACCCGCGAATTAGCGGATCAAATCTGTGTATCTATTAATAAGCTCGGCGTCAAAACCGGTTTG
>CASFML010000019.1 GCA_949295795.1 uncultured Gammaproteobacteria bacterium
AAGTCGTTGCTGCTTTATTGGATAATGATATATGAAGCACAATACACCAATCTATACCCAGTGGGATTTTTGACAGACATGACGAAAATGACCCGCTAAGCCCAGTATAATTTTAATCGGAGAAAACGAACACTATGCTGTTATGGTTAACTGCCTTATTATCAAATTACTATCGGGCTTTTCATGTTTTTCAATACCTCACGTTAAGAGCGATTTTAGCGACTTTGACAGCGTTTCTTATCTCTCTTTTATTAGCGCCTAAGATGATACGTACCTTGAGTCATCGACAAATTGGTCAATCCATTCGTACCGACGGGCCTCAAGCTCATTTAAGCAAAGCAGGTACCCCGACGATGGGAGGTGCCTTGATTTTAATTGCCATCGTGATGACCGCTTTACTTTGGGCTAATCTAAGTAACCATCTCATTTGGATAGTCCTCTTAGCGATTGTTGGATTTGGCTTGATAGGGTTCGCCGATGATTATCTAAAATTGATCCTAAAAAATAGTCGTGGGCTTATTCCACGTTGGAAGTATTTATGGCAGACGCTTTTAGGTATAACGATTGGGGTATTGTTATATCTTAATGCAGAGTTACCTGTTGAAACGCAATTGGTCGTACCATTCTTTAAAAATCTGTTGATTCCCTTAGGGATATTTTATATTCCTTGGGTTTACTTAGTTATTGTAGGCAGTAGTAATGCCGTCAATCTAACTGATGGCTTAGATGGGTTAGCGATTATGCCGACGGTTTTAGTCGGAAGTGGTTTAGGCATTTTTGCTTATCTTACCGGAAACATGACTTATGCCAAATATTTAGCCATTCCCTTTGTTCCGGGAGCGGGTGAAATGGTGGTGATTTGCGGCGCTATCGTTGGAGCAGGTTTAGGTTTCTTATGGTTTAACACCTATCCCGCACAAGTGTTTATGGGTGATGTGGGTGCCTTAGGTTTAGGTGCGACATTAGGTTGTATTGCGGTGGTGGTAAGACAAGAGTTTGTGTTACTCATCATGGGGGGTGTATTTGTTTTAGAAACTATTTCAGTGATATTGCAAGTCGCTTCTTTTAAGTTAACCGGTAAAAGAATTTTTCGTATGGCGCCGATACACCATCATTTTGAGTTAAAGGGTTGGCCTGAGCCGAGAATTATTGTAAGGTTTTGGATTATTACCTTTATCTTAGTATTATTTGGCTTGGCGACCTTGAAACTACGCTAATCTATTTTTTACACTCAGTGGCCCAATTTATTTTTAATGACTTATGCGATGCAACGAAAAAAAAATGTCGAACGTAGTTTAGCTTTAGCCGGTGTTTTCCAATCTGCCGCCTTGGTACGGGATCTTGCTAGAACAGGAGAGACCGAGAAGTTAGCCTTTGATACCAGTATTCAAAGTATTTATACACTGGATGTGAGCACCGTAGAACAAGTTTATGGTGGCACAATAAGCGGTTTACGTTTAGGTCTGCAAGAATTGGTGAATTTGCTTGCTTATACCAAACTTAAGCCCGATCGTGAGTTAACTCGATATTTAATTGGTTTAATGCATTTGGAACGTAAGCTTATCCGTTGTCCAGAAACCAAAAAAAATTTAAGTCGTCGGATTAAACATGCTATTTCACAAGCTAATTATTTTGCATCGTCACCGCAAGTTATTATTAATAGTTTAGCGGATATTTATGTGACTACTTTAGGCACGCTACCTTTTCGTTTGCATGTTGTTGGACAAGGTAAATATTTGGCACATGCCGAAACGGTTAGTAAAATCCGTGCTGTGTTATTGGCTGGAGTGCGTTCTGTGGTTTTATGGCGGCAATTAGGAGGTTCACGTTTGCAGCTTTTTCTTATGAGACCTAAATTAATTAGTATTGGAAAAAAACTACTAACTGAGTTTAATTCCCCTGAATAGACAATCAAATTTAACAAATTTGTCCATAAGTAATTATATTATGGTATAATTCCCGCGCTTTTTTAAAAAAATTATAAAAATGAAAACCTACAAAAAGCTCGAGATTCCTGGCGATGCATTGCGTGATTTAACCGTCTCAACGAATTTGATAGCAGACTCTTTTTTATCCGAAATTGTCAAAGGTTTATTTAAGTCTGTTATTTTACCGCTACTCTTTTTTTGGGATTTAATAGCGAATATTGGAAAAATAATTAAATTTCTTCAACTTGAAAATAAAAACTTAGAAAACACCGCTTCCCTTCTAGTATCTCTCTTGGCGCTATTGCTGACAGGAGCAGCAGTAGTAGCTTTTTTTATTGGCTTTCCTTTTGTAGTTGGTTTATGTTTCGTGGCCGCTGTAGGTTTAGGTGTAATATATAATAGTGGGTTGTTTATTCATAATGTTTATAAATTTTTTCAAATCAGCGCTAAAGCTTCAAATAAATATCTTAAAGACATTCATACTCATAATATCCGTCATTACGGAGTAGCTGCCTTAGTAGGGATAGCGGTTTTGAGTAGTATTGTCATTGGGGTTTTTTTCGTACCTGTGCTAGCACCGATTATTTCCACTGTTGTGGGCGTTGGAGGTGGGATTGTATTATTAATCGGAGGAATTTATACCTTTATTAATGCTATCAAAGCGGGAAGAGTGGGTATTAAAAATGTAAGTAATGGACTTGTTGGAGTGCCTGTTTTAGATAGAGAGAAACTTTTGGAGGAACTATTTAAACTTTTACGTAAAATAGAACATTTAAAAGAAAAAACAGGCAAGTTTTCTGAGTTTGAAAAAGAACGTTTTAATTTAATAACTAAGATGACAGTTTATTTGTTATTAAATAATAAAACCTTAGCAGAATATAAAGCTGAAATTCGAAGGATTCAGAGTAATATTGGAGTGGTTTTTAATGACTTATTTTACAACCGGTTAATTTTTGAATATAAAGAATATCAAGAACGCTATAGTAATAGCACTCATCCGACAAATGAATATTTTGATTCAATTAAAATATTACAAGCTAATCATACCAAAGATTTGTTTATAAACGATTTATTTAACAGCTTTAAACACTATCAATTGATTAATCAAATTTATCTTGAAACACCTTCTTATCTTGATTCTTCGTCACTTAGCGCTAATTATTCTTATTATTCGGTAGACGATTTGAGTAAGCGAATGACAGAAAAATTAGAAAAAAATAGAAATATTCTCTTGGAAGCCATTTTTAATAAAGTGATTGTTTTGCAAACCCAGATTGATAAAAACAAAGGAAAGGTAAATGCTTGGTTGCAAGAAGAAAAAAGGCTTGAAAAAATTGATATTTTGTTATATTTAGCGGCTTCTTTATTACCTCTGAATGATAGGCTTGCTTTTGATAAGATAAAGGAGATTGAATCTCAAATTGGAAAAGCTTTACCCGATCCCTCCTCATCAAATTCATTATTTAAAAAATTAATTCTCCAATTTCAAAAAATTAATTTAAAATTTGATGAACCGGGAGAGACTATGTCTTCTCATGTTTCTTATATGAACCGTGAGATTTTTTTGAAAAATATTAATCAACTTCAAAAAAAGAGCCGAATTTTCCAATCTTTTTTAAAAGACGTGAGTCAGACTAAAACTATTTTTAATGCAGTTAATAAGCACTTTAATATACAACAAATTATTGCTGAACGTAATATAAAATTTTCAGACTTTAATAATAATCATTTTAATGATTTAGAGGATTTAATTGGACATTAGTTAATTAATTTTAAATAATAATAAATTATTAAATGTAATCAATTATAGCTAACTATAAAATTAGGGATTATATATGTTGCCGCCGGATGAAGATAATAAAGTTTTAATATTAGGTGCCACTGGAAATTTTGGTAGGAAAATTGCAAAGGGTTTAGTCGAAAAAAACATTGCCATTATTATTAGCGGTCGACAAGAAGAGCCTTTATTAGCATTAAAGAAACAACTTTCTAAAGCAGCCGTCCATACTTGCATTGATATACTTTGCTTTGATTTTAAACAAAGCTTATCACAGGAATTACTACGAATTAGACCCCTGGTGGTTATCAATGCGGTAGGTCCTTATCAAACCGCTGATTTTACCACTGCAATCAATTGTATATTATTAGGCGTAAATTATATTGATCTAGCGGATGCGCGTGAATATGTGAAGGATTTTGCTCTATTGGCAGAGGAAGCGATCAAAAAGGATTGTATTGCGATTACCGGGGCGAGCACTTTACCTTGTTTATCATCGGCAGTCTTAAATCATTATAAAGATGAGTTTAAGACAATCGATTCTTTAGTGTATGGAATTACACTAGGTCAGAAAACCGAAAGAGGATTAGCTACCTTTAGATCTATACTGAGTTATGCAGGCCGGCGTTTGGAAAATTTTCTGGGTGTTACTAAGAAGGTTTATGGATGGCAAGATTTATATCGTCAAAAATATCCTCTTTTGGGAAAACGTTGGATGGCTAATTGCGACGTTCCTGATCTTGATTTATTGCCCGCTTTTTTCCCGATTAAATCGATTCGATTTTCTGCAGGAATTGAAAATCCAGTGGCACACCTTGGCTTAGCTTTCTTAGCTTGGTTAGTCCGATTAAAGTTTCCCATTAAATTGGAGAGTCATGCTGAAACCTTGTTAAAATTTAGCCGTTATTTTGATCGGTTTGGCACGGATGCGGGAGGGATGCATATGCTTATGTCAGGCATGGATCATAAAGGTAATTATAAAAATATTAACTGGTTTCTGGTAGCCAAAGCCGGCGATGGTCCCTATATTCCGACTATTCCGGCGATACTTTTAACTAAAAGAATATTACAAGAAGAAATTACTCAAACAGGGGCAATGTCTTCTATGCGGCTAATTTCATTAGAAAATTACCTGTCTGAATTAAAAAAATTTGATGTGCATGTATATTCAGAGGTTAGTAAAAAATTTTAAGACGCTTCACATTGAACTTTTGGCTGTGTTTTCACTCAATTCGCAATCCTCATATATCTAAAATACATTCCGGTTGCTTCATTTTCGTGACGCCTTGCCAAAGATCCAATGGCTGTGAGTGTCTATTTTTGTATTTGAACTTTTGATGGTGTTATTACTCAATTCGTAATTCTTCGCTCCTTTGGCAAAGTGATTCAGAATCTGGTTGTTGTTTCTGAACGTAAAAAAAACTGGTTCTATAAGGATAAATCGATTGCTTGGAAGTGGGCTTAGATGGGAAACCTATTTTTTTGGGTTCGTTTAGATTACGGAGTAGCGAAATCTTTTCTTGTGAAGATTGTATCAGCTGCTCAAGCTGTATCTGTGTCAAGCTATTTTTTCGATTAAATCCATGCAGTTTGTTAGCTAAAAGTCGTGGATTAGGATGTACCATAACCTTATTAAAATTTTTCTGTGTGAAAAGATTCGCATAGAAAAGTGTAAAAAAAACATTGGCTAACAAATGGGGATCCTGTTCCTTTTGAATAGTTATTCTATTGCCTGCAGATAATAAATTGACACTGTTTAGTAATCGTAATACCAAGGCAACGCCTGATGGACTGACATGTCCTTCTAGGGCCTTTTTATTTTCAGTGGTTAACAGATTTGAATGATGTAATTGAATTAAACCTGAACCTATTTCAAAAGGCGAAGGATGATAGAGTATAAGAGAGAAATTTTCTAAATTGAGAATGCCTTCATCACGAATTCTGCATAGAGTAGTACCGATTTCATAGGCTTTGGGATTTAATTCTTGGAGTGTGCTTTGGAAAATATCTTTGTATCGGCGTTTCGGTGAGAGAAAATATTGATAAAGTTGTGAAATAGTTGGAGTGTTTTTTTGTTTTATTGTTTTTTTGGTTAAAGCCATCGGTCTTCCTTGTAAATGATATGCGTAATAATGCCTTTTAAAACGGTCTGAATTATCGCAAGTTTTTTGTTATAAAGCTATAAAAGAATTAACTTTACCGATTAATTTTTAATGTGCGTAATCGTAGAGAGTTTCCTATCACTGAGAGTGAGCTTAAGCTCATGGCGAGAGCGGCGAACATGGGATCGAGTAAGTGTCCACTCCAAGCGTATAAAGCCCCAGCGGCGATAGGGATACAGAGAATATTATAAATAAATGCTAGGAATAAATTTTCACGAATATTTCTCATAACTTGTTTACTCAGTTGTTGCGCATGAACAATCCCCATTAAATCCCCTTTGACTAAGGTTACGCCCGCATTTTGCATGGCTACATCCGTTCCGGTTCCCATGGCAATACCAATATCTGCTTGTGCTAAAGCCGGCGCATCGTTGATCCCGTCCCCAGCCATCGCAACAATATAGCCTTGTTCCTGTAATTGTTTAACAATCTTAATTTTCTGTGAAGGTAATATTTCAGCTTCGACCTGATGGAGCGCTAATTTTTTTGCGATTGCTTCAGCGCTGATTCGATTATCGCCTGTTACCATGACGATGGCTAAGCCTTGCTTTCTTAAGCTATTTAAGGCAGGTAGCGTTGATTCTTTAATAGGATCACTGACACTGATAATTCCAGCCAATTTTTTTGCAATGATTAAATACATAATCGTTTCGCCTACTTGACGGAATTTTATAGCTTGTTTTTCGATAATAGCGGTAGAGATTTTTAGATTTTTACAGAGCTTTTGATTGCCTAGAGCGATAGGTTTATTCTGCCAAAGACCGAATACACCGATACCAATTTCAGCAGAAAAGTTTTCAATTGCATCTAAATGAAGCTGTTTTTTTTCAGCGGCATTGACGATAGCATTCGCTAATGGGTGTTCACTATGCTTCTCTAAACTGGCAGCGACTATTAAAACTTCGGTTTCAGTAAAACCGGGTGCGGCAATAATATGATTGACTACGGGTTTTCCTAGTGTAAGCGTACCGGTTTTATCGACGACCAACGCATTAACCTTTTCAAAACGCTCTAAACTTTCAGCATCCTTTATTAAAATTCCTGCTTGGGCGCCTCTACCCATTCCAACGGTAATTGACATCGGAGTCGCTAAACCTAAGGCACAAGGACATGCAATAATTAATACCGAAATAGCTGCAATTAAACCATAGGTCATGGCAGGGTAAGGTCCCCAGATTGACCATGCAATAAAGGTGATAAAGGCAATCAGCAAGACAATCGGTACAAAATAACTAGAAATTTGATCGGCCAGTTTTTGAATAGGTGCTTTAGATCGTTGTGCTTCAGAAACCAGTTGGACAATTTGCGCCAACAAGGTTGTTTTTCCAACATGTTCGGCACGCATCACAAAGCTTCCAGACATATTTAGCGTGCCGCCAATGACCGGCGAACCTATTTGTTTTTCAACGGGAATCGCTTCGCCGGTAATCATCGATTCATTGATTGAGCTATGTCCTTGAATAATCAGGCCATCA
>CASFML010000020.1 GCA_949295795.1 uncultured Gammaproteobacteria bacterium
ATAAATCCTTTCGACGTACTATCCATGCCGCACTCCTGGCAGAAGTCATTAGATTACAGGCGGAAGTGTCTATATTTATCGAAAGAGATTTGCCAGGCATTAATTTTGATAATGAATTAACTACAGAAGGATTAAATGCAGCGCTTATTAATCGCCTTACCGATTGTATCGACTTATTACAAAGTGAAACACCTGCGGATATTAACCAAACCTACGACCAAGCCGTTCAAGCCATTGTATGCTTTAAACCTCCAGCGGATAAGCTTTTACATAGGCTAAGTCTTATTATTGGTTTGCTGGCCGCATTAGCGTGTGGCTTCGCGACCGGCGGTTTTCTGTTCTTATTAGTGAGTGGTTTCGGCGCTCCATTATGGTTAGCGGCCTTGTCAGGATTGCTGATGTTTGCAGCAAGCACTTACGCAAACTTTGGACTCTTCTCGACGCATTGCAGTCGATTTTTACGTACACTGGCTAAAAGCGGCGGTATCACTGAATTTATTGATAATAACGGTAAGCGCAAACAATTGTCAGTGCCGATAAAATGCTTGTTGGTATTGGGTGCGTTGCTTTCAATAGGTGTGGGTCTTAGCAGTGCTTCTTTAACTATCTTGTTTGGTATGTCATTAATTGCCACGCTGTGCCCAACATTGGGCGTGACAATAGCAGGTATTTTAATTAGTGCTTTAGTTATTGGAATGACCATCGGTCTCAGCTTAATTATCTTTAAAGCTTGGGTATATTTGGTTAATCTGATCCGAACAAAATTCTCTTCTTGGGGAAATTTTTTAGAATGGATGACTATGCAAATTAAAGCCATCAAACACCTGACGGTGACTCAGTGCCTGGGTTATCTTCTTCAAGTAGCGTTCATGAGCTTCGCTTTATTTGGATTATTTTTCTTATGTTTTACCGGAATTCCTAGCTTAGTTCCAGCGTTTGCACAGGTCGGTTCTTGGATCGTAGGGCTAGCTGCATTTTTAGGGGATTTGCCCTTTACGATAATCACCGTATCGAGTTTTTGTAGTAGTTTTATCCAATTATTTTCGCGGCGCGATCCGAATGATACGTCAGAGAATGAAGCGTTTACGGTAGCTGATAAACCCTCATTATTGAGTTGGATCGGGCATGGTATTCTACTAGTGGCTAATGCAGCGGGCCGCTCGATCCAAGTTTTTGACGGCAAGCTTATTTCAGCGTTCGCCGCGGTCGCTTGTTTTTTTTCTGCGCTTGCCGGCACGCTCAGTAAATCGGATAACCATCAAGAAACTGGCAGAAATAAAGCCAATCAAGACAATAAGGGATTATGGGTTAAAGAAAACCATCCCATGGCTGCTGAATGTGTTCATGCGGATGCTACAAACAGTATGCAGCGTCATCCTAATGTGAATGCTTCATGTGAATTTTTTTCTGTTGCTACGAGCTTAGCTACTTCTTCAGTGGCAGCGATTGATTCCGCTGCATTAAAGATTCGTTAAACGCTTAGATGGCTGATATTTTCTATCGATGTGGCTAACGAATATGCTAGACTTACCTGATTTAAACGAGTCAGATTGCAATATTTGATTCAAGAAATAAAAAGGTTCGGTTCATGACAGATGATTTGCAACAAATTATTGAGCAAGCGGCACAATCGATTGCCGAAGCCAAACGTTCTTTCGATTTAGAGCAATTACGTAGCACGTTATTAGGTAAAAAAAGTGCATTAAATGATTATCTGAAGAAATTAGCGCAATTACCTGCGGCTGAAAAACCTAAATTAGGTCAAGCGGTTAATCAAGCTAAGCAGCAAATTGAAGCCTTACTCAAAGCACAGAGCGAGTTATTAGTTAATCAAGAAATCAATGCACAATTGGCGCGAGAAAAGGTCGATATTAGCTTAGTCGGCCGCGGTCAAACCACCGGTAGTTTACATCCCGTCACGCGTACCCGTAATCGCATTCAGAACTTTTTTACGAATGCCGGTTTTAGTGTAGAGCAGGGGCCTGAAATCGAGGATGATTATCATAATTTTGAGGCCTTAAATATTCCGAGCAACCATCCTGCGCGGGCTTTACATGATACATTTTATTTTGCGAATGGTTTACTATTACGGACACACACCTCACCGGCACAGATCCGAGCCATGCGCGACGCTAAACCACCCATAAAGATGATTTCACCGGGTCGTGTTTATCGTTGCGATTCCGATGTCACACACACACCGATGTTTCATCAGGTCGAAGGGTTGTTAATCGATGAATCGGCCACTTTTTCTGAGTTGAAAGGGTTATTAACCCAATTTTTACAGCATTTTTTTGAAAGAAATGATCTGCCGATTCGTTTCCGTGCAGCTTATTTTCCCTTTACCGAACCTTCGGCTGAAGTCGATATCCAATGTGTGATGTGTGAGGGCGTGGGCTGCCGGGTGTGTAGTCAAACCGGATGGTTAGAAATTTTAGGTTGTGGCATGGTCCATCCCAATGTATTAGAAAAGGTTGGTTTAACACCAGATAAGTATCAAGGTTATGCGTTTGGCATGGGGATTGATCGTTTGGCTTTATTACGTTATCGAATTCCCGATTTACGCTTGATGTTTGAAAATGATTGTCGTTTTTTAGAGCAGTTTTGATATGAAATTGAGTGAACAATGGTTACGCGAATGGGTTAATCCCGATTTAACGGTCAAGCAACTGGCTGAGCAAATGACCTTAGCTGGTTTAGAGGTAGCAACCTTCCATCCAGTGGCAGGACCTTTTAATAAAGTGGTAGTGGGTGAAGTACTGAGTGTGGTTGCTCATCCTGATGCCTCGCGTTTACAAGTCTGCAGGGTGGATATTGGCATTGAACCCCCTCTCCAGATCGTTTGTGGTGCAAAGAATTGTCGAGCCGGTTTAAAGGTTGCTGTTGCCCAAGTGGGTGCACAATTACCTGAGATAGTGATTAAAGAAGCTAAGCTACGCGGTGTCGTTTCACAGGGAATGTTATGTTCCGGTAAGGAGTTAGGTTTTGCTGAAACCAGCCAAGAGTGCGGAATATTAGAATTGCCGTTGGATGCGCCCTTGGGTCAGGATCTTCGTGAATATTTACAATTAAATGATCATTGTTTAGATGTTCATCTCACACCGAATCGCGGTGATTGTTTGAGTATCAAAGGCTTAGCACGGGATATCGCAGCGATTACTCAACAAAGCTTGAACGAACCGACGAGGGTAAAACAGCCAGCGGTTATAGAAGATAAAATTAAGATTAACGTCGCGGCGACTGAAGCATGTCCGCTTTATGTCGGTCGAATTATCCGTAATATTAATACACAAGCAAAAACACCACTCTGGATGCAAGAGCGCATACGTCGTAGTGGTGTGCGTAGCATTCATCCGGTCGTGGATGTCACTAATTATGTGATGTTAGAACTCGGTCAGCCTTTGCATGCCTTTGATCTTAAACAATTAAATCAGGAAGTGTGTGTACGTTACGCCAAAACCCAAGAACGCGTTACACTGTTAGACGGTAAAAATGTTGAATTAGATTCAACAACCTTAGTGATTGCCGATAAAAATCAAGTGCTTGCGATAGCGGGCGTAATGGGCGGTGTCGATTCATCAGTCACGTCAGACACTCAGGATGTATTTTTGGAAAGTGCTTTTTTTACGCCAACTGCCATAGCGGGCCGTGCTAGACAGTATGGATTAACCACCGATTCGGCTTATCGATTTGAACGGGGTGTTGATCCCGCGATGACGGTGTTGGCTTTAGAACGTGCGACACAATTATTGAGCGATATGGTGGGCGGTCAAGCAGGACCGGTATTGCAAGTAGCTACAATTGTTCAGACTCAACCCCCCATCAGCTTTCGACCGGCACATCTACAAAAATTCTTAGGTTTTTCCTTGGATGAAGAAAGAATAGCCAGCATTTTTGCAAGCTTAGGCATTGATGTACAGCATAAAGACCCGCAGGTTTGGCAAGTCACGGCGCCAACTTGGCGTTTTGATCTCCGCTTAGAGGCGGATCTTATTGAAGAATTAGCGCGGATTTATGGTTATCAAGATATTCCGGTGAGTTTACCGAATAGTCCTTTGACCTTTGCAGCGCAACCTGAAACACAGCTTTCATTAACGCGTTTGCAAGATTTACTGATCGACCGGGGTTATCAAGAGGCGATTAATTATAGCTTTACCGCACCTAAATTACAGCAAACATTGGTTCCCGATTTAACTTCTATTAGCTTGTTAAATCCTATTTCCAGTGAACTTTCAGTGATGCGGACGAGTTTGTGGCCGGGTTTATTAAATGCGCTACGTTATAATCAACAACGACAGCAATTACGTTGTCGTTTCTTCGAAACCGGAGTTTGTTTTCAGCTACATAATGAAAAATTGGAACAGCGAGAATATTTAGCCGCCGTTGCCAGTGGACAGTGCTTACCCGAACAATGGGGTGTTACCAATACCCCTTTAGATTTTTTTACGATGAAATCTGATCTGGAAACCTTGTTGAGTTTAACCGCAACACATGACATTCAGTTTATGCCAGGAACACATCCCGCTTTACATCCCGGTCTATCCAGTAATTTACAGCGTGACGGTAACACTATCGGATACTTTGGTGCATTGCATCCAAAAATCACTGCTGAGTTAGATTTAATAGGTCCCATCTTTTGTTTTGAGATAGAAACGGCTGCGATTAATACCAGGGAACTCCCTCAATTTAAAGCTTATTCTAAATTTCCTATGGTAAGAAGAGATATTTCTTTTTGGATAGATAAAAAATATCCGGCACAAAGCATTTTGCAGTGTGTCAATCAGGAAGCAGGGGATTTATTACAGCATGCTTTTTTCTTTGACGTCTATTTTGCTGAACAAGAACCACAAAAGCGCAGCTTAGCGTTGGCTTTATGTTGGCAGCATCCCACACGAACCTTAGTGGATGCTGAAGTCGATGAATTGATGCAAAAAATAATCGATCTTCTTCAACAATGTTTTGCTATTCAACTACGGGATTAGTGTATGAGTACAGTGTTAACCAAAGCTGATTTGATTAACAGCTTAAGACAACAAGAGCCTAGTCTGAGTCGGCCCTTAGCCACAAAATTAGCCGATGCCTTTTTTGAAGAGATTGTATTGGCTTTAGAAAGAGGGGAAGCGGTAAAGATTTCGGGTTTAGGTAGTTTTCGACGACGAAGAAAAAAGGAACGACCGGGTCGAAATCCAAAAACGGGTGTGTCGACGACTGTCAGTTCCCGGAATGTGGTGTTATTTCAAGCCAGTCAGAAATTAAAATCACAATTAAAGGGCCAAAAGAATTGAATTTATTTTTTTAAAATTTAGATCGACACCTTGTTCGAGTAAGTAAGAAAATAGTTTTACACTACTATGTTTTGCTGCAATAAGCAGAAGTCTTTCCTGTTTTTTAAATGAAACAGCGCAATTGAGGTTTAAATCCTCAGAAAAGTAAGTTTTAAAGAAATCTATTTCTTCTTTTAGTGTTTCCAAATCATCTTGATTTGCTGCATGAACTCGATATTTTCCCATATTATAATTTCTATTAAAAAATAATTTATCTATATTAAGTTTAAATTAAAAAGATAGACTAGGTAATTGATTTAGATAAAAATAATTCATGGACAGAATGTGGAAGTCTTAGTTTTTGGTTGCGTGTTTATTATCAGGACATTACAATGTCCGCTCTTCGGGGCGTAGCGCAGCCTGGTAGCGCACCTGCATGGGGTGTAGGTGGTCGCTGGTTCAAATCCAGTCGCCCCGACCAATCGAGTCCCCTGATCGTTCGTCTTTTCTCCGATACTGGATGCCATTTAGAATAAATAATGACCAAATCAATTTAAGCGCGCTTAAATAGAGGGTTTATCTAAGTGTGCATAGTGTAGAATAATGAAAAGAGTCAGTTGCATTAAAATAAATTTGTGCTGTACTTTAAACAATTGGAAGGGCGTTGCGTATAATTTATCTGGAGATAAGTGATGGCTATTTATGAAAATATTTTAGTTGCGATAGATTTGCATCCCACCTGTGATGAAATCATCTTAAAGCGTGCCCATGCCTTAGTTAAAGGTACACATAGTACCTTATCCGTTATCCATGCTGTCGAACATATTAATGCCTATGGTGTGGCACAAGCTTATCCTGCCGTTATCGATTTAGAAGGCGAAATGTTGGCCGAAGCGCAAAAGCAATTAGCCGAAGTATCAAAAGAATTTGGAATCCCTCCAAAACATCAATATGTCGAGGTGGGATCGCCTAAGGTGGTGATACTCGATAAAATGAAACAATTAAAAACCGATTTAATTATCCTCGGTAGTCATGGTCGACATGGTATTGGTGTCTTGTTTGGTTCCACGGCCAGTGCGGTTATTCATCATCTATGCTGTGATGCCCTAGTGGTAAAGATTCCTGATCTCAAAAATGTTTAAGTCTAATTATTTATCTTTAATTCTTAGTACCATACAAAATTAATTCCAACATAGCTTTGCTGTGTTTAAATTTTTGTATATCGATTAACTAGCTTTTTATTTTCTTAATAAAGTTTGCGACCTACTTATAAACAATTTAAAATTAGACGATCACTGATAATAAAAAAAGGTGAAGCCTTATGGCCTAATATGATGAATGATATTAATCAACCTGATGATGATAAAGCGGCTAAACATGCATCCATAGTGCCATTTGAGCTTAATGCCGCGCATAGAAAAAATTCACATAACCAACAAATAGCAAGCTTAAGTCAGCAAATCCAAGCCAAATTGGCTCCGGTGCAGGATGTTGTTAATAATAATGATCGTGAAACGTTGGCAAAGTTAGACAAAGAATTTTCTAATTTGATCAGAGAAGTCAATATATTGAGGGAAGAGTTCAAAAAAATAAATGCTTATACAAAAATTGATTATCAAGTGCTTTATGAGAACGCCTGTAAACGGGTACCGGGTGTTTTAGAGGTTAACCCTAAGATAAATAAAAAATTTTTTTATGCATTATCAGAAGGCTTAGATAATACCCACATTATTGATGCGTATCCGCATGGGCAACCTTATTTAAGGTCGCTGTTTTACATAAGCTTTTTCTTGATAAGGATCCTCCACCTATCGTGATCGAACGGTTAATTGCTGTACGACAAGATGATTTACCTGATCGTTTTAAATACATAAGAAGAGAGGGTATCTCTATAAAGGCTAACGCTTTCGAATTGGCTGAACAAGCGTATTCTGAAATAATCAACAGTAACAATGAAGATACTATACAGCGCTTTGAAACTTCCTATGAAAGATTTAAAGAAATTTATTTAGGATTAATAAAACCTAAAAAGCTTGATTCAGATGTGTCTCAAGTTAAGGAGATTACATTTCCTGAAATTCCAGATACTTTTATGCTGGAGCGAGTAACGGAGCAGGAAGTACAGCAAAAAACAAATACTAATATAGTACCCAAGCTATCAAACCGAAACTATTATCTTTTTAAGGGTAATGAGCTAACGACGCTACAATTTTTAATCCCTGAACACAAAAAAAAACCTGATTTCATTCCAGCCATCGGCGGTATTGTTCTCGATATAGTGATGCGCGCTGGTTTAGCAAAACAAATATCTATTATAAAAGAATCGAGTGATATCCGTATAAGAACCGCAAGGAAAAGATTTATTCTTAAAGGTCAACGTATCTTCGCTAAGGCAACAGCAGCAATAGAAGGAGAAGAAATAGGTCGAATATTTGATCCGCATGATGGTTTTTCGGGTCATACAGCCGATCCGCTCACTATTGATAAAGAAATTCATAAAGAGCTCGAAGTTTATAAAAAAGAATTGGTTATTAACGAAGATTGTAAATTATCAGGTAGCGAATTGACCGAAGCCTTTTTTAAAAGGTTGTTTAAATTGTTAGAATGTTCTTTAGCCCGTGAACTCAAAGAGCTTCAGGAAGAATATGAAAAGAACAAAATAAAAATCTCTTTTTTTGATAAAAAAAGATTAATATCCGAATATAAACAAAACCAAGAATGTAAAGAAGACAAGTATCATCAATACATCACTGAGATGAAAAAATTTAAAAGGATTGTTGAACAGTTCGCTCCCGAAAATATGATGATTTTTGCGGCTGAGGATGGTAAAGCAAGCTTTACTCTACCTAAAGACGCGCTTATCAACGATGGTATTGCGAGTGCTGGTTTTACTCCTATCGCGCCTCGTTGAAGAAATATTAAAGCAATCAGCCAGACATGGCTGGTTGCTTTAGTAGGTGTTATTTTTTAAATTGATTTAATGATTTTTTGAAGCAAAACTAAGCTTTGACCATTTTTCTTCTTCTTTTTTTTGAGATTCTTCTTCAAAACTGGTTGTAAATAAAGATAATCTAGCGAGTCGAGAGGTATTATTTTTACTGCTGGCAGCTTCTTCTAGTGCTTCAAGGTTGGGCATTTCTGCGATGGTTGCAGCAGGTTCATTAAAGAAGGCTTGCTGTAATCTTGATACTAAATAATGAGAAGTTCCGGTTTTTGATTGAATAGTATCGGTGGCTATAATGGGCTGTTTTTCCGGAATAGGACTATCTTTTTTAATCATTAAATCCTTGGCTTGCTTATAGAGATCCTTGTGCAGAGCATAGTTTTCAATACAATAGTTTAATTGATCGCTATTAGCCGTTTGTAAGCTATCAAACCTTTTTTGCCGGCTCATCTCATTTAAAAAAGGTTCCAAACAATCTTTATTATGACGATTAAGCTTAGCTAACTGAGAAAGGTCAATCGTGTTAGTGTTAACCATTGTTCCCGCAATAGCTGCGGCTAAAGGAGGATAAGCATCCATAGTTCTTTTAAACGCCATCAAATTGGCGGTGTTGACTAATTCTTTTTCTGGTTTTTTTTCAATGATAAACTGGGCTATTCTTTCTTCTCTAGAGGCTAAAGCATTTTTACGTGAAACCAACTGATCGATATGTTGCTTAAATTCTTCATCGGTCATGGTTTTGATATCGGCATAAAGCTGGTACATGTTTTTGCTAATTTTTTCCATTAACGCGGGTTCGATTTCAATTTTGTTATTACCTTTGCCAAAATATTTATCTTTAGGTCCGTAGGCTTTAAGTAACCAACCTCTATCTTCTGGATCAACATAAGTGTCATTTGGTTCTCCAAAATAATACTTCATTTGTTGTTGATGTGAGTCTAGGCTAGTAGAGAGAGATTTAGAAGCAATAAAATGACCCAGATCGCCTTCTTGGATAGCAATTCCGACCATGCGATAGCTTAAATAACCCGTTTTTGATTCTCCCGTTTTTCTGCTTTGATGTGGAAATTCTTTTTGTTCTTCAGCAAGAAAGTATTTGGTAGTATTGATTTGCTGTATTTCCTCAACGGCTTGCTTTAATGTTATGTCGTTATTGAGATCAACAAAGATATTTCCTTGGCCTTCATGACTGATTGCCGATTTTAAAACGATTTTTGAGATTCCTTTATTGCCAAAGTAATTAGATATCTCCTTCACTAATGTCTCGGCCGCAACAGTTGATTCAAGCATACGATAATCAGGTGAGACTTCATCAGGTAAATACAGCCGTTGATGAACCTTATTATTTAAATCATCTATCTCTGCTTCAAACGATCCAGTGTGTATATAAGCGTATTTACCTCGTAAAATGTTAATAAAATTTGCGGTAGAAACCGCTTCAGAATTATTTATCAATATGTGACAAACAGGATCGTCAGTATTGACTTTAATTTTTTCTCCTTGGACATTGATAGTAAAATCTGAATCAGGAAATGCCTTTTTTAAGGCGTTTTTATAACTCCACTTTGAGCCTCCTCTTAAACTAGAACTTATAAAGGGTGTTGGCATTCAAAAAAAAGTGCTTCGCTATATTGACCGTCTTTACCCTTGCGCAGACTGAGATCGATGACATAGGCATAACAATTATCTTTCATAAGCGACTCCTTAAATTAAAGTGAAATCAGCGTAGGCTTTATTTTATTTATAAAGTAATTTTGTCGTGATGATAAGCTATCTATCAATAAATACTGTTAAAGCTTTAAAATTATCGTCTGGTCAGCAAAATTTGTTTATCTTAAATTTTTGAGCTACAGTAAGGGGGTATTACTGACAAATGAGCCAAAAATAAGACGTTTACTGTGTTACGTGAGTTTCTCTTGCTTAAATAAAGGAGTATTTATGTTCAAAAGTCCGAGCGTTTTAGATTGGATTGCACTGGTTATCTTATTTATCGGTGGTTTGAACTGGGGTTTAGTCGGTTTATTCCATTTTGATTTAATTACTGGCATCTTTGGGGATTACAGCCCCATCGCTAGAATTATTTATATTATTGTCGGTTTATGTGCAATTTATGTACTCGTCCGTGCGATTAGTTGCTGTAAAAAGCACGTGTCAGTCCCCTAAATTGTCGATTTAATTAAAAACCTCCCGTCTCGGACGGGAGGTATAATATTTATATTTAGCTCACCTAAAGTTTATCCCATAACCAAAGAAGCATTCTAAGCTTATTCTTCATCGTATCGCTATGGACAACCAGATTCCATTAGCGCACAACCACTACCGACGCCTATAGCGGTTACTTTTATGGAATGTTTTGCACCGTCAATGCTTGGGTTTTTAAAAAGGCCAACCAAGGTGATAGCTGAAGCTATAAGCCCGGTCGTAGCTGCGCCATATAAAGCGCCATAACCCAGGTCCGGAGATCTCACTGCACATTTCCTAACGGCCATTGAATTCTTTTCTTCAACACAGGGTTCACTCCAGCATGCATGAGCATAGCCACACGCTACACCCATTATTGCACCGGGTAATGTACCTAGAGCGGTATTGATGGCTAGCGCGCCTGCCCACCCACTCGTCCATTGCAGAGCGGTTAGGGTAGTGGATAACCAGGTTTTTCCTAATTGAAAACAGGGATTTATATTCTCCGAGTTTTCATTTTCTTGGGTTCTTTGTTCTAAAATGTCATTAAGCTGAAGGGTCACATCCTTTGCCATATTTTTCCCTTAATTATTTTAATTATATTTTTGGATACTCAATCTAAGTTTGATTAAAGATTTATCCTTATTATTTTTATACGATTTCTTTATTGCAATAAATAATTGAGTCATTCGTTTTATTCCAATAAATTAGCACTGAGCTCAACCTTCTCAATCTTTTCAAACCGTGAAGTGATTTTATCCGCTGAGGTTTTAGCATCCTGAATATCGGTATAAGCTTGTTGAATGTGGCGCGATAATTGATCCATACGTTGTTTAAAGCGTGAAAAGTCCTTCGCCAAAACGCTTAAATGTTCTTGGATGACATGGATTTGTTCGCGGGTTGCAGCATCCTTTAAAATAGCGCTAGTAGTGGTGAGTACGGCCATCATGGTGGTCGGTGAAACTAACCAAACACGTTGACGCTGTGCTTCTTCCACTAAATCATAATAGTGGGCATGAATTTCTGCGAAAATGGCTTCAGCAGGAATAAATAATAAAGCACCTTCTGATGTTTCACCGGGAATGATATATTTACTCGCTACCGCTTGAATATGATGGCGTATATCTTGACGAAATTGCGCGGTGGCGGCGCGCTGTTCACTTTTGGGCAGATCGATTTCGGTTAATTTTCGAAAACCTTCTAAGGGAAATTTAGCATCAATGGCGATGCTGCCGGTAGGAGCGGGAAGTAATAACAGACAATCAACGCGTTTACCATTACTCAGTGTGTGTTGCAAACTATAATTTTTGGTAGGTAAGACATTTTCAATTAAGCCATTCAATTGAACTTCACCAAAAACACCGCGTGAACGTTTGTCGGCAAGAATGTGTTGTAAATTCACTACATTCGTAGACAGTTCAGTGATGCGTTTTTGTGCTTCATCAATCAGCGCTAAGCGCTTCACAACATCAGCAAAGGTGGCCGTGGTTTGTGCAAAGCCATCAAATAATCGCTTTTCGACTTGGCCACTTATCGCGAGTAATTTTTCTTGGGTATTCTCGGTTAATTTATCCATACGTTGACTGATATGCTGCAAACCTTGCTGCAAGCTATCTTGTAACAATTTTAAACTATTCAGTTGATGTTGATCAAATTGTTGTCGATAGGTATTGAGTTCTAATAGCAGTTGTTCTTTATTGGCGGCGGTGTTGCGTTGATCAGTGATACGTGCTTCATGCAATTGGTTAAGTAAACGATTAATATCTGTCCAACGACTTTCCATTTGAATCATTTTGTCGTGCTGACGTTCCAGTTTATAAAAATACAATAAGGTCAAAATGATTAAGCTGGTAAGCAGCGCTAAAGTGATATATATAAAATAGAGGGGCATAAATTCTTCCTACTCTTAGAACGCTATGGGGACTATAAAAAACAGCATATTCATCCTATGTTTAGTGTTAGTGTGGCCAGGATTAGCGCACGCTGAAAATAGAGATCAACAACGAAAACTATTTTGGCAGGCGCGACAGCTGTTAATGACTAAACATTATCCACAATTTGCTGCTTTAAAAAATAAACTAAAAGATTATCCATTATATCCTTATCTAATTTTTATCAAACTAAAACAACAATGGCCTTATGTTCATACTGACGAAATTGATGAATTTTTACAAACCTATAATGATACACCCTTAGCGGTTAAGCTACGGGCTGATTGGTTAGCGTATTTAGCTAAAAAACAGAATTGGAATGATTTTATTCATTACTATCAACCTATTTACGGTAAACCTTTGCAATGTTATTACTTGCAATCGTTATGGGCGACACAACAGAAATCCTTGGCATTTAAAAAAATAGGCTCACTTTGGTTAGAAGTAAATTCACCCCCGCCTGCTTGCCGGAAGATTTTTAATCGTTGGGAACAATCCGGCGGATTAACCGCCCATTTAATTTGGAAAAAATTAGATCAAGCTATTAGTAAAAATAATGTAAATGTCATCCAACATGTTGCGCAATTTTTACCTTCAGCACAACGTCGGCAAGTTAAACATTGGTATCGTATACAACGTTATCCGCGATTGGTTGAACAAAGCAATCAATTTGATCTCGGTAATAGCTTCGACCGCAAGATTGTATTGTTTGGTTTGAAACGTTTGGCGAATAAAGATCCCATTACCTTAGCGGATGATTGGTCAAGATTAAGTAATGCCTATCATTTAAATGAAGCAGAAAAACAACCGATATTGGCCGCTCTAGCCGTCGGTTTAGCAAGACGTGGTCATTCTTCAGCCGGTGCCTGGTTACAAAAGGTTAAACCCGCTTATGCCGATGCGACCTTACGTGAATGGCGCGTACGCCATAGTCTATTAAAGGGTCAGTGGGATAAGGTATTGTTTTGGGTGGATCATTTGTCATATAAACAACAGCAAGCCGCTTGCTGGCGTTATTGGCGGGCCCGGGCACTGGCTGCAACGCAACAAAACGCAGCGGCACAGAGCATTTATAACAGTCTGGCTAAAGAGGTTGATTACTATGGTGTACTTGCCAGTCAACGTTTGCAATTAAGTTATCATCCCGCTACCCGAAATATTCCAGGTGATCGTGCCTCATTGGCCAATAATTCGGCGATTCAACGGGCTAAAGAATTAATGGCACTTGGTTTTGTCGGTGAAGCCCGCCAAGAATGGTTATGGGCTGTCGATAATTTGAGTCTAGCAGAACGTCAAGCGGCCGCACAATTGGCTAAACAATGGGGTTGGTATGATTTAGCGATTGTCGGAGCCAGTAAAGCCAATATTCATAATGATATTAGATTACGTTTCCCGTTCGCATATCGACGTTCAGTGTTAACGGCAGCGCGGAAGACCCATTTAAACTCGGCATGGGTTTGGGCAATAATGCGCCAAGAAAGTGCGTTTATGTGGAATGCTAAGTCCAGTGCCGGCGCTTTAGGGTTAATGCAGATTATGCCGAGTACCGGAAGGCAGTTAGCACGTGGTCTGGCATTACGGCGTATAGACTTGCTCGATCCTGAACAGAATATTCGTTTAGGCAGTACTTATTTACGACAATTATTAAGAATATTTGATGGCAATGCCATCTTAGCGACGGCTTCCTATAATGTCGGACCTAATCGAATTAAAAACTTTCAAGGTTTATACCAACGACTTCCGAAGGATGTTTGGGTAGAAATTTTACCTTGGAAAGAAACACGGGATTATGTCAAGAGCGTGCAGCTAGCACGCAGTATTTATAGTCAAATTTAATAAAATCAATCGACTTAGTTTTTTTATTTTACAAACTTATTCTATTAAAGGAATTATTTATTCCTGAGTTAAATGAGTCTTGAGTTTCACCGTTTGCTATCAAAAAAAAGAAGACTAATTTTATTTTAGCCTTCTAAAAAAAATCACTATCCATCGATTGATATTATCATTACTCTAGAGACCAAAGTGTAAGGGCTACATCCGGAGTCCAAGCTGCATTTGAAGTATGCGTATTAATACAAATATAATGTTTGCCCAGATAGCTTGCTCGATCGTCCTTGGTGTATAAATAATTTAATTTCCATTCTGGAAATCCAGAACTAGAACTATTTTCCCTGAGTGTTTTTATAGTGATGCTATTGCTGGGTAATGATACAACGCCATCGGTATTGGTTGCAGTAACAAAATAGCTATAAGATGTATTAGGGTTCAATCCACTATCCTTAAATTGAAAATCCAAGGCTTGACCGACTTCGCTTCCATCACGATAAATACTAAAGTATTTAACGGTGTTGGTATAATTCCACCGTAGATTAATGTTTATTTCTTTTTCCTCTAGGGCAGCAAGATTTTGGGGTGGATTAGGTTTTTCGTTCCCACCGCTTTGATTACCATCAATCAAATGCGCATAACGCTTTATAAATTCCCAATGATAGCTGACGCCGTCTTTGTTTTTACCATTATCCCAATTAATCGACCATGTCATTAATCCTTTGATCGGAAAACCTGCACGGTTAAGTCGACTAAAGGCACGATCAAGATCTTGTGGATTGATGACGTAACCGGTTGCGGCAGCATCAATATTGGTAGGAAGCCCAATAACAAATTTATTGGCTGGGATAGCAGTGAAACCTCGCGTTCCAGTGACAAGACTTTCGGTTAAATAATAAAGAAAATCCTCTTTCATAGCATCATTATTTTGTGCAATCCAAGCGCCTTGCCCATTATTAACCTCTTGTACCCAAACACCATCACCCCCTTGATTATAAAACTGCGGAGCAATGAAGTCATAATAACCTTCTAATGCCGTGAGATACGGAATATAGAGTCCTACCTGAGTTAAGTAAGGAAATTCCGGTGCCATGCTAATAATAAAATGTTTAGCTTTGCCAGCAAAATAGTCCTTAACGATTTTTAATGCCGTAGGAATAACGTGCTGATTGGCAGCTGCACCAATAGCAGCTTGTTCTAAATCAATATCCAATCCATTAA
>CASFML010000021.1 GCA_949295795.1 uncultured Gammaproteobacteria bacterium
AAACATTTTTTTCTAATTCGGGGAGCACGCCGGTAATCATAATAGGATGTGGTTGTCCTTGATCGACTAACATGCCTTGTCCGGACACATAGGGAGCGCTGGCAATAACGTTTGTTTGTTGAGAGACTTTTTGGCTTAGCGGAGTAATTTCTGTTAAAGGACGCCCATTCGTTGCAGTGATAGCAACTTGTGTGGCCATGTTAAAAATACGGTCACGTATCGCATCATCAAAACCATTCATTACCGATAGGACGGTAATCAATACCATGACACCGAGAGCAATCCCTATCATCGATGTTAAAGAAATAAAGGAAATAAAATGGTTGCGTTTTTTTGCACGCGTATAACGCAAACCTATATAGAGAGCGATAGGACGAAACACACCGGGACCCTGTTAATGTTGTTAGCGTAATATACCACTCGCTGGAAAGAATGCGAATTTTTATGCCATAGAGTCGTGTTAATTCCCAGGCGCTGTTGATTCAGCCGGTTCACCCATAGCCACAATGGCATGAAATCCTCCATCGACATGGATGATTTCACCCGTAATACCCGAAGCCATATCAGAGCAAAGAAAGGCTGCAGTATTTCCTACTTGTTCTATGGTGGTATTTTGACGTAAGGGCGTAACGGCTGCATTATAGTTCAGAATCTTTCGAAATCCGGAAATTCCTGATGCTGCAAGCGTCCGGATAGGCCCAGCTGATATGGCATTCACACGGATATGCTTTGGCCCTAAGCTATTTGCCAGATAACGAACATTAGCCTCTAAACTTGCCTTGGCTAAGCCCATAATATTATAGTTTTGCAATGCCTTTTCGGATCCTAGATAACTCAATGTGAGGATCGCGCCACCGTTGGGTTGATCCTTCATCATTGGAAATGCTGCTTTTGCTAAGGCGGCTAAGCTGTAGCTACTAATATCATGGGCAATTCTAAAGCCTTCGCGGTTAACATGTTCAAAATAGTCGCCTTCTAACTGATCTTTAGGAGCGAAAGCCACGGAATGGATTAAAATATCCAAGCCATCCCAACTGACATTAAGCTGTTTGAAAAGTTCAGAAATATCTTCATCTCGACTGACATCGCAAGGAATGACAATATCTGAATTAAAATCCTTATTTGCCATTTTAGCGACACGATCCTTTAATTTTTCACCTTGATAGGCAAAAGCAAGCTTAGCTCCTTCACGGTGCATGGCTTCAGCAATCCCGTATGCAATCGATCGATCACTGGCTAAACCAACAATTAATGCACGTTTATTATCTAGCAGACCCATGATTTTCCTCTTTGCTTTTGTTACTAAAATTATTTAATAATTCGCGAATTTTGGCTTTGATAAGTTCAATAGCAATCCGATTTTCGCCTCCGCGTGGAACAATGATATCAGCATAATGTTTAGAGGGTTCTATGAATTGAGAAAACATCGGACGAACAGTTTGTTGATATTGCATTAAAACCGCTTCACTCTCTCTGCCGCGTTCTATGACATCGCGTTTGATACGGCGACTTAAACAAACATCTAAGGGAGTATCCATATAAATACGAATATCCATAAGTTCTCTTAAGCTAATTTCAGCAAACAGTAAAATCCCCTCTAAGACAATAATGTTATGTGGGCCCAAACGTCGAGTTTGTTGCTCACGAATGTGCAAGGTATGATTATAAATAGGAATTTCGACCGATTTGCCGGCTTGTAATTGTTTAAGATGTTCGATGAGTAAGCCATGATCGAAGGCATCGGGATGGTCATAATTGTTTTCTAAACGTTTTTCAAAGGCAATAGTACTATTATCTTTATAATAAGAATCTTCAGAAATGACGGCGACTTGTTCTGATCCCAATTCCTTGACAATAGTATGGGCCAATAAACTCTTACCAGATGCGGAAGCTCCGGCAATACCGATGATGATACAACGCTGAGTCATACAAGCCCTAGTATTCAATAAATGCTGGTAAGTTAGCAGTTTTTAATAAAAAGGTAAATGGCATCAATAATATTCATGTTTGTTAAGGTGTTTATTGAATATTTTTATTATGTTAAAAAACCGTTCTATGTAAAAATATTACTAAATAATAACTTAAGTAACATCACTACCAATAAAACAAAGGAAGTTTTTTTTTGTGACTATTTCATATGCTCTATTGCTGGGTGCTTTTTTGTTAGCGCTCTTGCAATGCAGTGTTCCTTTAGTAAGTCTCTATTCTCAACGTCTGAGCTGGCTTAAATGGGTTAAACCTATTACCTGGTCGCAATTTGCATTGGTAACCTTAGCTATTCTAGCTTTAGCGTATGCATTTTTAATCAATGATTTTAGTTTTGCCTACGTTGCGCAGAATTCTAATACTCATTTACCTTGGATGTATCGTTTGTGTGCTATTTGGGGAGGGCATGAGGGTTCGATATTATTATGGGTATTTATTTTAAATCTATGGACAGTTGCGGTTGTTGTTTTAGAGCATTCTATGGATCTCGTTTCATTGGCACGAATCATAGCGGTTTTGGGATTTATTAGCGCCGGTTTTTTATTATTTTTACTGACGCTTTCGAATCCATTTAGTTTATTAACAGAAGCGGTGTCGGATGGGAACGATCTGAATCCCTTGTTACAAGATCCAGGTTTAATCATTCATCCACCTTTACTTTATATGGGTTATGTCGGTTTTTCAGTTAGTTTTGCGTTTGCAGTTGCGGCATTATTAGGTGAATGTTTCGATCGATCATGGGCAAAGCGAATGCGACCATGGACGTTGGCAGCTTGGTGCTTTTTAACCTGGGGAATTGTTTCAGGAAGTTGGTGGGCATACCGTGTATTAGGATGGGGAGGTTGGTGGTTTTGGGATCCAGTCGAAAATGCTTCGCTATTGCCTTGGCTTGCTGGCACAGCACTCATTCATTCTTTATTAGTCGTAGAAAAACAAGAATTATTGAAAACTTGGGTGATATTACTCTCCATATTAACCTTTGCATTAAGTTTAATCGGTACATTTATCGTGCGTTCAGGTATTTTGATTTCCGTACATGCTTTCGCCGTTGATCCTTGGCGAGGTGTGTTTATGTTAGGGTTATTAGTGGTCTTGATAGGAACGGCACTGTGTATTTATGCATTCCAAATCCAAAATTTTAAACAATCCGTGGCTCAGATCAGCTTGCTCTCGCGTACCGCACTCTTAATCATGAATAATATTTTACTGAGTGTACTGATATTTACTGTTTTACTGGGTACGTTGTATCCCTTAATTATTGAAGTATTAGGTTGGGGGAAGCTTTCGGTTGGCGCACCGTATTTTAATCTAGTGTGTCCACCCTTTGCTGTTTTAATATTATTTTTTATGGGTTTATCCTATTTAATTCCTTGGAAGCAAAACGTACGTGGTAATGTTTTAAAAAAAATAGTGAGTATTCTGTTAAGTTCCTTCAGTATCAGCTTTATTTTAATTATTTTATTTAGTAAAAAAATGCAATGGCAGGTGATGATAGGTCTTGGATTGACATTTTGGATATTACTAAATACCTTCCAGTTGCTTAGTGCATCCTTTAAGAAAAGAATGAATCTAAAAACTATCCTCAAAACCCAAGCAGCGATGCTGGTCGCTCATACAGGGGTGGCTATTCTCGGGGTAGGAATTATTTTAAGTAGTTACTATAGTATAGAACGTAATGTACAAATGAACGTTGGCGATACTTTGTCCTTAGCCGGTTATCACTTCAAATTGCAACAGGTTTACGCCTTGCAAGGTTCCAATTACACCGGCGCAGTGGCTAATATTCAAGTGAACCCTCAAAGCCATCAAAATTTACGTCCGCAACTACGTTATTATCCCATAACCGATGTCATGATCAGCAAACCGGCTATTGCAGTAAGTTTGTGGCGTGATTTATATGTGTCCTTAGCAGAACCCGTTGGCAAACAGATCTGGGTTTTACGATTTTATTATAAACCTTTTGTGCGTTGGATTTGGATGGGGGGGCTTTGTATGATGTTGGGTGGTGTATTGGCTATCTTTTTCCGACATTACCAAAAAGTGTAGCGTTATTTATGCGTTATATTATTCCCTTGTTAATCTTGCTAATTATTGTCTTTTTTTTATGGCAAGGATTAGCAAAAGATCCCAACCTGTTGCCATCACCATTAATTAATCAAGCTATTCCTGAATTTTTAGCACCGGATTTACTAAAAAATCATTCGCTATTTAGAAAAAAAATATTTTTACATCACTGGACATTGTTAATAATTTGGTCCAGTTGGTGTATCACCTGTACCCAAGAACAAGCTTTTTTATTAAAGTTGCGCGAAAGCCATTTAATTGCAATTTATGGCTTAAATTATCGTGATGAATTAAACCAGGCAAGGCTTTGGTTAAAAAAGCAAGGTAATCCATTTCAAAAGATTATCTTTGATCCACGAGGATTACTTGCTATCGATTTAGGCGTGTACGGTGTACCCGAAAGTTACTTAATTGATCCACAAGGTATCATTCGCTATAAGTATGTTGGACCATTAACGGCATCAGTTTGGTTACACACTATGGCAACAATTATTAAATGCTCAAAATAAATCCTGCAAAGTAATCCATGGATAGGTTAAAAAACTTAAAAAGCTTCTTTAAAATAATGATAATAAGCCAACTTTTTTTATTGATGATATTTATTCCTCCATTGGCTACAGCAGCATTACATGATATCTATCACTTCGATTCAACACAGAAAAAAAATCAATTTGAGCAAATCATTTATGAAATGCGCTGTCTGGTTTGTCTAAATCAAAACTTAGCAGATTCAAATGCACCACTTGCAAAGGATTTACGTCTAGTCATTTATCAGCGTATTCAAAATAATGAATCGGAAGCGAATATAAAAGAATATTTAGTGAGTCGTTATGGTGATTTTATATTATTTAAACCTGCTTTTTCGCCTTTAAATTATTTTTTATGGTTAAGTCCATTTATTTTACTAGCAGGTATTTTATTTATTTTTTTATTTAAAAATAAATAAGATGTATATGATTTATTCATTTTTAAAAAATAATGTTATGACTGTTCTTATAGACAGCTTCCATTCTTTTTTTTATTTATGAATAATAAATTTTTTTTAAAAATATACTTGAAAATTCATAGGGATCAGCAATGCAACCCTCTGAAGAAAAGCGAACTATAGCAACGAAGGTTATTATCAGCAAGCGCGCATTGTTAGTTGAAGATTATGTTCCGTGCCAAAAGATAATGACCTACTACTTGCAGCAATTGGGCTATGAAGTGGAATTAGCGGCGGAGGGTATCACTGCGATAGAACATGTGCATAGTAAGGTGTATGACTTAATTATTGAAGACTTAGGTTTAACAGGCGCTTCTGGTAAAGAAGTAATACAAAATGTTCGAACGAGTCATTTGAATGTTGGTACCCCCTTATTAGTTTGGAGTGCTTATGTCAATAAAAATGATGAGGAAAAATATCTAGCTTGGGGAGCCGATGGAGTATTAATTAAGGTTTGCCAAATCAAAGAGTTAAAAAAAGCGATAGATAAATGCTTTCAAAAAACGCGTTATCATAGAAAATTTTACTATCAATTGCTCAATTTTAAAAAAAAATGGGATCGATTTTTAATAGAA
>CASFML010000022.1 GCA_949295795.1 uncultured Gammaproteobacteria bacterium
AGCTTTCTCTAAAGCCTCCATAAACAAGAAGAAATAAGCTGGACCACTTCCAGATAAAGCGGCTACGACATCAATTTGTTCCTCTGTAGATAACCATACGGTAATCCCTACACTTTGAAAAAGCTTTTCTGCAGCACTTTTTTGAGAAAGGGTGCAATTCTGATTTGCAAATAAGCCAGTTGCCCCACATCCTATTAAAGCAGGAGTATTGGGCATACATCTTATAATTGCTAAAGATTGGCTGGACAGGTAAAACGCTAGAGTTTTTAAATTTATTCCTACTGCAAGTGAAATCACTAAAGATGTTTTTTCTTGAATACAGTCAAGAATTTCACCCGTAACAATTTTTAACATTTGTGGTTTTACTGCCAAAACAATAATGTCTGCCTTTTGTGCGGCAAGGCGATTATCAGTGGTTAAATTAATGTTTAAATTTTTTAATTTATTGAGTTGTTCCACATTATTATTGGTTGCCCATATATTTATTGCAGGATAGTTTTTTTTTAATAATCCTTTGATTAAACTAGAAGCCATGTTGCCGGCTCCAATAAAGCTAATAGTTAAATATTGCATAGGATTTACTTTTTTTGTTTAAGATACTCATCGAGTCGCTCTAATTCAGTGGGCGTGCCTATGTTAAACCATACGCCTTTATAATATTCCCCAGTTATTTTCTTTTCAGCTATATATTCATAAAGTAAAGAGGATAATGGAAATGCACCTGATTTACCTTGAAATAAATTAGGATGATAAATTCCGAGGCTGGCAAAGGTGAATTTATTTGAAGTATCCTCTAAATTTAATAAACCTGATTTGTTAAGATTAAAGTCTCCTTGCGGATGAAAACTAGGATTATCTACTAAAATAAGATGGGCTAATGCAAATGAATTTAATGGGTGGGTTAACAAATGCTCTAATGCAAAGTCGGTCCAAATGTCTGCGCTTATCACAATAAATGGTTCAGATCCTAAAATCGGTAATGCTTGGAGTATACCGCCCCCTGTTTCGAGGGCAGTGGGTTCAAAAGAATAGTCAATTTTAACACCATAAGCTTGACCATCCCCTAGTGTATCGATAATTTGTTTAGCTTGATAAGAGACATTAATGACTATTTTTTTGATGCCGATTTTTGCTAATTTTAATACCTGATGAACAATTAAAGGTTGCTTATCAACTATTATTAAGGGTTTAGGTGTTTTATCCGTTAAAGGGCGTAAACGTAAGCCACGGCCAGCCGCAAGTATCATCGCTTTCATTAGTTTTCTTTCTCGTAGAGTTTTGGTTTAATTTGAGTTTGTAATATTTCTTTAAAATGAGAAAGCTCTGAATAGTCTTCACATGTTTTAATCATATAATTCAGGACCCGAGAAAGCATAGGTAAATAATTAGGCTTGTTATCACGGTAATTCAGTCGGGTAAAAATACCAAGTATTTTTAGATGGCGTTGCAAGCTTATTAGATCAAACCAGCGAATAAATTTTTCTTGTGTACAAAAGTTATCTATATTAATCATGCGGTAAAATTTTAATATCCACCGATCAACTTGGTCTTTTGGCCAATCTATATAAGCATCACGTAATAATGAGGCGGCATCGTAAGTAATTGGGCCATAAATGGCATCTTGAAAATCCAAAACACCGACATTTTTATTTTCTAATAAAATCAAATTACGTGAATGATAGTCACGATGAACACAAACCTGTGGCTGCTCTTGAGCTGAGTCGATGAGTATTTTAAAAGTATTTTCAAGTATATTGTTGACTTTATCGGTAAGGGTTAACTCTAAATGTTTTTTCAAAAACCAATCAATGAATATTGTTAATTCGGAACGTATAAATTTTTCATTGAATAAATCTAAGGGTTTATCATCTGGAAATGTAGGGTTACAAGTTTGAATTTGGTAAATAACTGCAAGGGCTCGACTATATAAATCATCAACAGTATTTGGATTTAATATATTAAGATATAAATTATTGCCTAGATCACTAAGTAGCATAAATCCTTGTTCAAGATTATAGGCAAGTATCTCTGGCGTAATAATACCTTGACGGGCAAAATCTTTTGCAATTGCTATAAAAGCAATTATATTTTCTTTGTCTGGGGGAGCAATCATGGCAATTTGACTAAAGTTATCTTTCATGCGCAAGCGAAAATATTGTCGTGAGCTCGCATCATTAATTAAAGGCTCAATCTCGAAATTTGATATTGTTGGAGGACAAGCCTCTTTAAGCCAATTTTTTAGCGATGTTAATTGTGATGATTGTTCTAAAATGGACATAATCTAAACCTTATTTTTTGTAACCTAAACTTTTAAATAATTTGAAATTTAATTTTTACAAACTTTTAATACTTAATTCTGAAGCTTTCCAAGCTTAACTAGTTCCGCTTTAGGATTATCTTACACTGTAACTAACTTGCTTATCTACCATTTCTACCGGTAGTATAGACTGCTTATACCTTCTATACTTCTGAGTCTTTCAAAGGGAAAGTTTTAAATTTTTTTATACGGACTGCTCGCTGGCAATCCAAAACTCCTTTTTAAGTAAGAGCAGGTTAAAATCTTGATAATAAGAGGAATGCATTATGTTTCATGGCAGTATAGTCGCATTAATAACCCCTATGAGAGAAAATGGGGATATTGACTATGTTTGTTTACGTAAGCTGGTTGATTGGCATATTGCACAACGTACCGATGCTATTGTGGTCATCGGGACGACAGGAGAGGCGTCTACGCTGAGCATTGAGGAACAAGGTAATGTCATAAAAACCGTTGTTGAACAAACCCATAGACGTATACCCGTTATAGCTAGCACAGGAACCCAATCTACCCATAAGACCATTGAGCAAACAAGGGTAGCTATGGAAATAGGTGTGGATGCTTGTTTATTAGTCACTCCCTATTACAATCTTCCTACTCAAGAAGGGCTTTACCAACATTATCGTTTGATAGCAGATAAAGTC
>CASFML010000023.1 GCA_949295795.1 uncultured Gammaproteobacteria bacterium
TCATTTTCAAATTAATATTCCAGCAAATCCTCAGTATAGTTCATTAAACTTAGCTGCTGCAGTACAAATTATTTGTTATGAGCTACGAATGGCTTTTTTAGCAGAATTTAAACCTAAGGAAAACGCTATTGAGTTAGCAAATGCTGAAGAACAAGAATACTTTTATCATCATTTACATGATTTGCTCAATAAGATTGAATTTTTAAAACCGATTCGGAGTCAGCAAATTATGGATAGATTACGTCGATTATTCAGCCGATCCGAATTAGATATCAATGAAGTCAAAATTTTACGAGGAATCTTAAGTACGATTGAAAAAAAATTAGCTTCTAAGCCATAAATCTGTCTTTTATGAATAATCAATTTAATTGCCAACTGATAAAAGCCAGCAAAGGTTCGCACGCTCGAGTAACTCAAATAACCACAGGGCATGGCAGTGTGTTAACACCTGCTTTTATGCCTGTTGGGACACGCGCTTTTGTAAATCATATGACGCCTGATGATCTGAAGAATGCAGGTTCGCAAATTATTCTTGGCGGCAATACCTATCACATGTTACTCAATCCCGGGATGGAAATTATCTTAGCAAGTGGCGGAATGCATCGTTTAATGGCTTGGGAGGGGCCCATGTTAACTGACAGCGGTGGTTTTCAAGTATTTAGTTTATCTAAAAATGCCAAAATTTGTCGAATTGATGCAGAAGGGGCGCACTTTAAACATCCTATGACAGGGAAAGTGATTCATTTGACACCGAAAAGCTCTATCGAAGCCCAAAGAATTATTGGTGCAGATATCATCATGGCCTTTGATGAATGTACACCTGAAAATGGCGGTAGAGAAACTGCACTCGCCGCAATGGAGCGAACACATCGTTGGCTATTAGCTTCGAAAGCAGCGTATTTACATTCAGAAGCCATCTATGGTCATCAACAAGCTTTATTTGGCATTATTCAGGGTGGAAGTTTTAGAGACCTTCGTGAATTAAGTACGCAATTTATATTAGATGCTCAACTTGATGGCATTGCTATTGGTGGAGAAGTGATTGGTTTTGATATGCAAAAAACCATGGAGGTTATCGATTGGATTCGGCCTTTATTACCCGATAATAAGGTTCGTTACAGCATGGGCGTCGGATTGAATCCACAAGATTTAATTGATGTGGTGGCTAAGGGGGTTGATTTATTCGATTGTGTTGCACCCACGCGAAATGCGCGACATGGTGCTCTTTATCATGGTAGTGTTATTAAAAAAGGTAATTGGTTGGAATTTGTCAGTGAAACAAATCAATCAAGAATTTTGATTAAAAAATCTATTTACGCAAAAGATGATACCCCTATTTTAGCAGGATGTTTATGCTATACTTGTCGGCATTTTACACGGGCGTATTTACATTTTTTATTTAAACAAGGATCATCTCTTTATAACCAGCTGGCATGCATACATAATATACATATCATGCATAATGTTTGTGAACAAATTCGGTGCTTAATCTTTGATGAATAAGTGACAAAAAATTTTAATACATGATTGCCAGCGGTAGTAGTTTTTTATCGTTGTCTGCGAAATAACATTGTTACAAAAGCAATGATAGCTAATATGATGAATATAAAAAAGATAATCTTTGCAACACCAGCCGCTACGGCAAAAACACCGGTAAATCCAATAATGGCAGCAATGATAGCAATAGCTAGAAAGATAAATGCCCACGCTAACATAATATTTCTCCTTTATCTCAATTGGTTTAAGCCTTAAGGTTAGTTGATGAATTCAGTAGTCGCAAGTGGCGATATGCATTCTTAGAAAAGTGTCGTCATATTTTGGTCGTTTTGACAACAGGAGTATAAAATATGTCTATAAACGAATCACAAACAATAGATACTATCTTAAAAGATGTCAAAGTTTATCCCCCGTCAAAAAGATTTTCTGATCAGGCGATGATTAAATCTATGGCTGAATATGATGAAATTTATCGTCACTCTATTGAACACCCCGAACAATTTTGGGCGAACATTGCGGATGAATTACACTGGATGGAACCTTGGAAAAAGGTATTAACTTGGAAGGAGCCTGATGCAAAGTGGTTTGAGGGAGGTAAAACCAACCTGGCTTATAACTGTCTGGATCGACATCTGGACCAATATGCGGAAAAAACCGCATTACTTTGGCAAGGTGAGCCTAATGAGAAACGTCAATTTACTTATAAAGAATTGCACCAAGCGGTTTGCCAATTTGCTAATGGTTTAAAAAAATTAGGTGTAAAAAAAGGGGATTGCATTACATTGTATATGCCTTTAGTACCAGAGCTTATCATTGCCGTTTTGGCGTGCGCACGTTTAGGTTGTATTCATAATGTGGTATTTGGAGGCTACTCAGTCATAGCCTTAGAAATGCGGATTCAAGATTCAAAGTCTAAGTTTGTTATTACCGCCGATGGTGGTTATCGACGCGGCAAGATCATCCCACTTAAACAGATCATGGATGAAGCCTTACTCAGCTGTTCGTCAGTTGAAAAGCTTATTATATTGCAACGAACTCATGCAGAGATCCCTTTAAAAAAGGATCGTGATGTCTGGTGGCATGATGTCATTGCAGGACTAAACGAAGATTGTCCCGCCGAACCTATGGATAGCGAAGATACACTCTTTATTCTTTATACATCAGGCTCTACCGGAGAACCGAAAGGAATTTTTCATTCAACGGCCGGTTATATGGTAGGTGCTTATTATACTTCCAAGATAGTCTTTGATTTAAAACCACAGGATGTTTACTGGTGTACTGCTGATGTAGGTTGGATTACTGGCCATACCTATGTCGTTTATGGGCCATTACTTAATGCGGCGACAGTACTCATCTATGAAGGCGCTCCCGACTGGCCTAAACCCGATCGTTTTTGGCAACTGATTGAATCTTATCAAGTCAGTATTTTTTATACAGCACCGACTGCAATACGATCCTTTATGAAATGGGGAAATGAATGGGTAGCTGACAATGATTTATCCAGTTTAAGATTACTGGGCAGTGTGGGTGAACCCCTCAATCCTGAAGCTTGGATATGGTATTTTGAAAAAATTGGTAATAAACAATGTCCTATTGTCGATACTTGGTGGCAGACAGAAACGGGCTCGATTATGATTGCCCCCATTCCTGGTGCAACACCGACTAAACCAGGCTCTGTTACTCAACCTTTACCGGGTGTGGAAGTTGATATTGTCGATCCGGCGACCGGTTTAAAGGTAAGAGAAGGACAAGGAGGCGCTTTAGTCATTCGCCGACCTTGGCCGAGTATGTTACGCGGTATTTGGAATGATCGAAAAAGATATATAGAACAATACTGGTGTAAGGTTCCGCATGCTTACTTCTCAGGCGATAGTGCGCATTTTGATGCTGAGGATTATATTTGGATTATGGGACGTACCGATGATGTGATTAAGGTTTCTGGACATCGTTTGGGATCAGCAGAAATAGAAGCCGCTTTGGATAGTTACCCGTCTGTTGCCGAATCCGCGGTAGTGCCTATTCCAGATAAAACCACCGGTCAGGCCATTGCGGCTTTTGTGGTATTAAATGATAGTGAAACGCCTACACCCAGCTTAAGGGCAAATATTATTAACCAAGTTAGAATGACGATTGGAGCCTTGGCGCAACCTAAGCGTTTAATCTTTACGGTGGCCTTACCAAAGACACGCTCGGGAAAAATTATGCGTCGTTTATTACAAGACATTGCCGTCAATCGTCAAATCGAACAGGATACATCGACGTTAGAAGATTTTTCGGTTCTTAAAGAAATACAAGAGCAGCAGAAACACGAACAACAAAACGGAGAAAACTAATGGCTATTATGCAGAATATGAACGTTATTATTATTCCAGCACGTTATCAATCAAGTCGTTTTCCAGGAAAACCCTTAGCATTGATTAACGGGCATAGTTTAATTTATCGAGTTTGGTCGATTGCCAAAAGCATTAAGGGGGTTGATGAGGTTTATATTGCAACAGATCACGTTGATATTCAAACCCATGCTGTAGGTTTTGATGCAAAGGTTTTGATGACCGAAAACTGTGATAATGGCGCTGAACGTTGTTTTGCTGCACTTTCTTTATTGCCCGATAAACCAGAGATCATTTTAAATTTACAGGGAGATGCTGTATTAACTCCGCCTTGGGTTATCCAAGCCTTAAGCGATACAATGAGAAATGATTCGCAATTAGAAATAACCACGTTGGCAACGCCAATTAGTAAAGAAAAATATTTTTTAATGCAAAAGGCTAAATCAAAAGGAGAA
>CASFML010000024.1 GCA_949295795.1 uncultured Gammaproteobacteria bacterium
CTACCTTAATCCACAAATTAAATCACAACAATATGAGTTTTTTTAAGCTTATTTAAAAAATTTATTCTTGTTGTTAGGCAAATTTAATACTGGCCCGTATTTGCCCCAGAGTCGATTTATTGCCTGATCCCCCCGGGAAAAGTGAGACTCCATTATCACCCAGTATCTGACCTTCTCCCAGGTTATAATCCTTATTTTGAATAATCGCCACCCCCACATCAAACCATTGGCTAATGTTCATCAGGTAATCCACATAAATTTTTCTAATCGGTAAGATCCCTGCTAAATGCTTAGTCGCTTGATAACCCACAGCAAGTCGGGTTTGATTGGCAATCGCTGGAAAGGTTAAACCTAATTCAAATCCCCAAAGCTTTGGTTTTTGAAATGTAAACTCCGATATCCGATCAGGTGTAATAGGAACAGGAAAGGCTAAAAAAAATGGTTTTCTAAAGTTTCTTATCGTAGCAATATACTGGCCACTAATATCTAAAGGTCCCCATTGGAAAGTGGCATTGATGTTATAAGCAGGTGCCTTTTGATCTGGCAGTCCAGCAATATTGGTTTGATCGGGGTTGGGCAACCCTGTAAGAACCCCTGCAACCTCTATATTTTTATTGGTGTAATAGGAGGATAAAAAATTAGTATCGGTAATACTTGCAACATACCCAGCATCGATATTAATACGACTAATACAATCACTGTAGGTATAACCTAAATTAACTCCACCATTTTGTATACGACGGGTTGAACCTCCATCTGATATCCGCGGCTGACCTGGGAATGTATAAATAGAACCATAAAGACCATTCGGCATCGTAAAACCTAATTGAGCAGTGGTCGCATTTATGGTACTCAATAATTGCGTAGGATTTTCACTGGTTACAAAACTATAAGGATCATAATTTCCAAAAGGAACGTATTCTTTACCTATGCGTAAATAAACCGGCGAAACATTAAAGTGCTGTAATGTAGCATAAGCCGTATCAAGTTTAGTGCTATTGACGGGTTGATAAATTAAAAATGAATTAGGTATTTGATAAACCCCTTGCGAACCGGCAACTCCACTTAAAGCGGTATAAACAAATGACATATTGGCTTTCATCCAATTATTCACTCGTGTATCTACAAACAAATTGGCATTATTTAATATAAGATCACTGGCTCTATTACTGGTATGATTGAAAGGCGTCCCGATAACGGAAAGCAAATCGTTAAAAGGCGTTACCACTGAAAAAACTAGGGGTGTATTGGTTATATAGGCATCCGTGTTCATCCAACCACTGAGATTAATTCGGCATTTCCAACCACACGGTTGGTCAAAGCCCCCCGGTTGGTTTCTACCCAATAACCCATCCATCTTATTGATTTGCTCCTGCATAATTTCTTGTTGATATCTATCGATAACATAGATACTTGCAGCCAAGGCAGGACAACTCACTCCTAAAGCAAACAAGAAGAAGATAATTAGCTTGAATCTCATACTATGTCCCTATAAAAAAGATTTCCTAAAGCTTAACAAGTCTTGCGCTATATCTCAATTACAACTCTAGAGATTTATCAATCAACAACGGGTTCTTCCGGAAGATCATATACCTTATGCGCATGATGATCCTGAGCCAACAATAAATACATGGCGGGCACCACAAACAATGTAAATAAGGTACCGATAGAAATTCCAGAAGCAATAACCAAACCGATATTAAAACGACTGATTGCGCCAGCTCCAGAGGCTAAAATTAATGGAATAACGCCTAAGACCATGGACGCGGTCGTCATTAAGATGGGTCGCAACCGAATGCCCGCCGCCATTTGTATGGCTTCGAGCTTTTTATGTCCTTCTTGTTGCAAATCATTTGCAAATTGCACAATCAAAATACCGTGTTTACTAATTAAACCGATTAATGTCACTAAACCCACTTCGGTATAAATATTTAAACTTGCTCCGCCTATTCCTAAACTGATAAAAATAAGTGCGCCACAAATTGACATCGGCACACTGACTAAAATAATGATGGGATCACGAAAACTTTCAAATTGTGCTGCCAAACAAAGAAAGATAATAATGAGTGCTAAGAAAAAGGTTAAAATCAAAGCACTACTTTCTTGTTGATATTGTCGAGATTGGGCTGCATAATCCATATTATAGTTTTCTGGAAATATCCTTTTAGCTATTTTCTCTAACCCCTCTAGCGCATCCCCCATCGTGATCCCCGGAAAGGGAACTGCTGAAATCGTCGCTGAATTAAGCTGTTGAAAATGATTAATTGATTCTGGCACCACTATCGTTTTCAGTCGCGCAATCGTCGATAAAGGAATCACTGAACCATTGGTCAGTTTTAAATAAAAATTTAATAATTGGTCAGCATTTAAACGAGAACCTCGCATCACTTGAGGGATCACCTGATATGATCGACCATCAAAATTAAAATAATTAATATAATTTTCACTCATCGCTGCGGCTAATAAATCTCCCACATCTGCCATGGTTAATCCAAGTTGTGCTGCTTTATCACGATCAAGTTGTATCGCTGACTGAGGTTTATCTAATTTAAGATCGCTATCTAAATAAACAAACAAACCTGTCTTACGTGCTTCATCCATTAATGCTTGAGAAATATCATTTAGTTTAAAATAGTCGTCCGTCGTCTTGATAACAAACTGCACCGGCAACCCACTTCCTCCACCCGGTAAAGACGGTTTTTGAAAAGCCGCCACGCGTGCACCGGCTATGCCATTAAATAAACCCTGTATCTGTGGTTGCAATTGATTTGTTGTTTTTTTTCGCTCATTCCATGGTTTAAAAACCATTCCACCAATACTGGTATTGAGACCATTCACACCATCTAACTGAAAAACATGATCCGTTTCAGGATAAGCATGAAAGATTTTAAATACTTGATTGGAATATATTTGGGTTTGTTGTAAGGTCGCATTAGGCGCAGCGGTTAATAAACTAATAATCAATCCTTGATCTTCTTGGGGTGCTAATTCGTTTTTAGAAGTGGCATACAAAAAATAAATACTGCTTAAAATAATGAATGCAAATACCATCGTTACCGGTAAATTTTTTAATGAACCTTGTAAAAGATGTTCATAAAAATCACGTAACTTATCAAACTTTTCATCAATAAAACCAACAAATCCTTTATGCTGATCTTTTACACTGGGCTTTAAAGAAAGCGAACACATCATCGGAGACAATGTTAAGGCAATAATCGCAGAAATCGCCACAGCACCTGCCAAAGTAAATGCAAATTCAGTAAATAATGCACCCGTTAATCCACCCATGAAGCCTATCGGCACATAAACTGCAATTAAGACGACAGAAATAGAAATTATCGGTATCGCTAATTCCCGGGCTCCTCTGATAGCAGCTTCGAAGGGTGATTGACCTGCTTCAATATGTCGATAAATATTTTCCACAATAATAATGGCATCATCGACAACTAAACCAATCGCTAATACTAGTGCTAATAAAGTTAATAAATTTATGGTATAGCCCAATAACAACATAATAAAAAATGCCCCGATTAATGATAGAGGCATGGCAATGACCGGAATAATCACTGAACGAAGAGAACCCAAAAAGAGAAAAATAACCAGCGTAACGATAACTAACGCTTCTATTAAACTGGTCATTACTTCATGTATGGAACTATTAATATAACGACTTTCGTCATACACGATCTTTCCATTTAATCCTTGTGGTAGTTGTGCCGTTATTTCCGGCATCGCTTTTCGGATATTTTTGATAACAGAAAGTACATTGGCCGTGGGTGCTACTTTAATTCCTATATAAACTGCGGGTTTATTATCAAACTTTACAGAGGTATCATAACTTTGCGAACCTAGAGTCACTTTAGCAACATCTTTTAAACGAATAATGGCACCATTTTGTGCTTTAACAATTAAGTTCTGAAACTTTTCGACACTGTCTAAATTGGTATTGATCGTCAAATCGACCGTCACCATATCCCCTTTAGTACGTCCTACCGCCGCAACAAAATCATTATTAGCTAAAGCGGCGGCCACATCATCGGCACCTAAACCGTAGGACGCTAATTTGGCAGGATCTAACCAAGCACGCAGCGAAAATAAATGTTGGCCGACGATTTCAGCTTGCTGTACGCCATTCACTGCTTGGAATTTCGGCTGTACCACCCGAATCAAATAATCGGTAATTTGATTACTAGCCAACTTAGGACTATAAAAACCGATGTACATTGAATCGATAGTTTCGCCAATAGCAATATTCAACGTCGGTTGTTGAGACTGCTTTGGCAACTGATTAATAACGGCATTTACTTTGGTATTAATTTCCGTTAATGCTTTATTAGGATCATAATTTAACAATAAATTAGCTTGTATCGAACTACTCCCTTGTGTACTGCTTGAGGTTAAATAATCAATCCCTTGAGCCTGGGCTATCGAATTTTCTAAAGGGGTGGTTATGAATCCTGCAATTAAGGCCGGATCAGCGCCGGTATAAACCGTTGAAACCGTTATCACTGCGTTCTCAGTATAAGGATATTGTCGAACTTGCAGCAATGTTAACGAACGTATGCCTAGCACCAAGATTAATAAACTAACCACGGTTGCTAACACTGGTCGCTGAATAAAAATATCCGTAAAGCGCATAAAACCCGCTATCCTTAAACTAAAATCAGCTCACTTTTTTTGAAAATGAGCTAGAGACTCCTTTCTGCTACTCTATTCATCAATAGCGATAGGTGCTGGATTATTATTGGGTATCACTGAATTATTAATCACAACAATACTGCCATTCTTTAGTTTGAGTTGCCCGCTGGTAACCACCATGTCACCTTCGTTTAGCCCATCTAAAATGGCAATTTGATCACCCCGTTTTTCTCCGGTTGTCACAAAGGTTTGTAGTACGCTAAGTTGTGGTTTTCCATTTTTATCCTTTCCTTTTTGTTGAATAATATAAGCGATCGCTCCATAGGGATTAAAACTAATCGCCGTTTGTGGAAGCGTGAGATATTTTTTCATCGGACTGGTCAGTACTTCAGCTGAAACAAACATACCCGGATATACCTCAGATTGCGGATTAGCGATAGTCGCTTCAATCTGCACATTTCGTGTATTAACATCCACAATAGGATTAATAGTCGTCACTTTTCCAGTAAAAACTTTATCAGGATAGGTGTCTGTTTTGATATTAACGGTTGAACCTACATGTAATTCCGCTAACTTTTGTTGTGGAATAAAAAAATCTGCATACAGCGGATCTAAGGCTTGCAAAGTAACTACTTGATCGCCCGGATTAAGATACTGACCTACGTTCACCGTTGATACACCTAAACGGCCGGTAAAAGGGGCCTTTAAGGTTTTTTTAGCCACGATAGCTTCTTGTTGAGCAACTTGAGCCGTTAAATTTTTTAGATTCTGTTCATCGGTATCCAATACTGCTTTACTGATGGCTTTGACAACAAATTGAGCTTTATCACGATGATAGATAATTTCAGCTAACTTCTCTTGTGCTTCTAATGAATGTAATAATGCTATA
>CASFML010000025.1 GCA_949295795.1 uncultured Gammaproteobacteria bacterium
GGTTTTCCCTGTTAATTTCTGGTTTTTTGGGCCTGATTGAATGGATTCCTAATTCATCGCATGAATGGGAATTAAAGGCCATCCAACGTGGTAAGGCATTTTCTTATCCTAGCTGTTGGAAAGCTCAATTTCAAAGAACTAACCGCTTTGACGGACATACAGAGGGTACCTTGTTGGGAATCTCTAAAGATCATCAAGCGGTTGTTATTCCCGATCAAGCCGTTAACCAAATGGTATTGGTATTAGGTACGACAGGTGGTGGTAAAACCATTACGCTACGTCGCTTTTATCAACGCGCATTAAAAAAATCCTATCCGTTGATTATTATTGATGGGAAACCGACAGAAGAAAATAGTGTATGGCTACAAAATAAATCCCAATATTATCAACGTAGTTTTTACGGATTTAATTGTGCAGAGTACCATCATTATGATCCTTTAGCGCATGGGGGTTATACAGAACTTAAAGATAAGCTCATTAGCTTAAAAGATCACTGGGAGAATGATTATTATCGTTCTATCGCTGAAGACTACTTGCAAACTACCTTTGAAGTGCTATTAGCATTAAAAGAAGATTTCGATCTAAAAATGGTAATACGTTGTTTAAATTATGAAGAGCTTGCTCTCAAAACACGGGCTCTAAGTGACGAATCATTAAAGGCACGTGTACAGCATTTACAACGTTATGACATTAAAGATATCACTGGACTGCAAGCCCATTTAAACTTATTGGTCCATTCTGAGCTAGGTCAATTTTTTGAAAAAGCATCCAACACATTTAATTTAGCGGATATAATTAAATCAGGTAGTGTCGTTTATTTTGCTTTACCAGCCTTACGCTTTCCGAGTTTTGCTAAGGTGTTAGGTAAATTGATTATCAATGATATCAAAGCCGTGATTGATCGATTAGATTCTAAACAACGTATTTTTACTGTTTTTGATGAATTTTCTGTGTTTGCAGGAGAACAAGTGCTGAATCTGGTGAATATGGGAAGGGGGAAAGGTATTCACGCGATTTTTGGCACGCAAGGTTTAGCGGATTTGAAACGCGTTGATATCAATTTTGAAAACCAATTATTAAATTGTGTTAACACATTGATTTGTCATCGATTAAATGATCATGAAAGTGCAGAAACTGTTGCAAGTTGGATAGGAACACAAGATGGATTTGATATTACGGCACAAATCAGTGAAGACACCTCAACGGGCATGGGTAGTGTCAAACGTAATAAATCCTTTATCATCCATCCTGATGCGATTAAACAATCTTTGCAGCCTGGAGAAGCATTTTATATTACTAAAGTTAAGCAATTTCAGCAGAAAAAAGTTAAAATAATTTTTACAAAATAATAAGAAAAATAGCTATTTTAAGTGATTTTTTACTAAAAATAAGTTAAAATAAAAGCATAGTAATTCTTCTGTTGAAAATAAAAATATGCAATTCGGAAGCGCTAAAAAACTATTTCATTTCACTTGTTTAAGCACTCTTCTTTTATTTTTTTCTTCATTTTGTTGGGCGCTGGGCGGCGATACGCCTGTGAACCAGGGTTTTCATTATTTGATTGATGCCCTGTTGGGTTCCACAGGTTTATCTATTGCGACGCTCGCTGTTATGGGAGTGGGTTTATTGTGTGCAGGTCATTATATGGAATGGAAATACTTTTTTTATACATTGTCAGGAATTTCTATGATATTTGGCGCACCTGCCATTGTTTTAGCGATACGTATACTTTTGTCGTAAATATAAAAGTATTTAAAGAAGAATAATAAGTTTAGAAGGAGTTAATATGCAGGATTACACACTCGCAGTCGATTTGCTCGCTTTGGCCCTTACCCGTCCACCATTATTCATGGGAATTCCACTTCGTTTTTTCTTTGCCAATCTAGCCATCAATATTCTGATTTGTATTGATCTTCATACCTTAATGGGAATTCCTTTGTTTGCTGTTTTTCATCTCGTTTTATTTCGGCTTGCAATGAAAGATCTGCATTTTTTTCGCTTATGGTCGAAGTACTTTACACAGACACCACCAGTTTTAAACAGTGTTTTTTGGGGCGGAACGAATAGTTATCAGCCGAGGTAAATGAATGCTTACTACGATAAGGAAATTCGGAAATAATAAACTTGATCGTTTAATCAGAAAAGAAGTCAACGCTTCGCGTCATATTAATATTTTAGGGCATTACAATCACGATACTTTGATCGATAAAAGTGGCAAGCTCATTCAAATTATTCAGCTGGCTGGGATTAATGGGCTCACGCAAAGTGAAGCGGATTTAGATGCTTATAAAAATCGTCGTAATAGTTTATTAAAAAGTTTTTCCTCTGAATACGCAATTTATTTCTGGACTCTACGTCGTCAAGCTACAGTTTATCCAGGTGGTAAGTTTAAGTCTGACTTTGCAAAACAATTAAATGAAAAATATCAAGCAAAGCTACAAGAAAACCCACTATTGCAGAATGTACTTTATTTAGGCTTAGCCACTAAGCCTGCATCGGGTATTATCAATCAGGGGTTTAATTGGTTTAATAAATTAAGCCATCAAATTCAACAAGGAGCACAAGAACAGCAATTGGCTAAAAC
>CASFML010000026.1 GCA_949295795.1 uncultured Gammaproteobacteria bacterium
AACGTTATTGCCAGCGCTCCGTATGTATCCGGACAAGGAATGTTAGTCGATCAAGGGCAACCACATCCCATTATGATCTCCGGCGTGCTCCCTGAATTAGAAAAAAATGTCTCTGAAATACCACACAAAATAGTGGAAGGAGATTTCAATTTAGAACCCGGTCATTACAACATTGTGTTAGGTGAAGAGTTAGCATTAGGTTTGGGTATTCAAATAGGAGATAAGGTTAACATCATCACTCCTAGCGTTAGTCTAACGCCGGTTGGGATTATTCCGCGTTTTAAAACTTTTACTGTTAGCGGAATTTTTCGGGTAGGACGAAGCTTTGGATTTGAGAGTAGTATGGCTTATATCGCCCTAAAAGATGCACAAACATTGTTTCAATTAGGCCAAGGTGTTACGGGATTGCGTTTGAAATTGAATGATTTATTTGCAGCACCCAAAGTGTCGAATGCACTTATTAAAACATTACCCCCTACTTATATGGTAACGGATTGGACCAGTACCTTTGGCAGTTTGATGTATGCCATCTCTTTAGAAAAAAGAATGATGTTTTTTATTCTACTCTTATTAATTGCCATCTCTGCCTTTAATTTAGTTTCTTCATTAATGATGGTAGTTACCGATAAGCAATCTGATATTGCCATTTTACGCACTTTGGGTGCAACCCCCAGTACTATTTTAAGTATTTTTATGGTGCAAGGCTGTGTCATAGGTTTTAGCGGTACTTTATTGGGCTTAATCGGTGGTATTGCTTTAGCTTCTCAAGTTAGCAACATTTTAAGCTTTATCGAACATACCTTCCATATTCAAATTCTTGCATCTAATGTTTACTTTTTCGTGGATAAATTACCCTCAAAGATTGAAACAACCGATATTATTCATATTTGTATCGCCGCTTTAGGTATGAGTTTATTAGCCACTATTTACCCCGCATTAAAAGCCGCTCGCACACTTCCGGCTGAGGCTTTACGTTATGAATAAAAGATCGCCTACCACTTTAACATCGCCTAAACAGGATGCTCCGGTATTGAGTTGTAATCAACTAAGTAAAACCTTTCATGATGGTTCATTGTTTGTAGAAGTACTCAAACCCATCAATCTTGCTGTGTATGCTCGCGAACGCATTGCCATCGTTGGCCCTTCAGGCGCAGGGAAAAGTACTTTACTGCATCTATTAGGTGGATTGGATCGACCCAGTTCAGGTAAAGTTTTTTTAGCAGAACAAAATTTAGATGAATTATCTGAGAATCATCGAAGTCACCTACGTAATCGCTACCTTGGTTTTATCTATCAATTTCACCATTTATTACCTGAATTTACTGTATTAGAAAATTCATGTATTCCATTATTGCTCGCAGGAGTCAAACCCTTGTTAGCTCAGAAAAAAGCACTAAATTTATTGAAAAAGGTTGGGCTAGTACATCGACAGCATCATAAGCTTGGCGAATTATCAGGCGGAGAACGTCAACGTACGGCTATCGTAAGAGCGCTGGTAAACAACCCATTGTGTTTATTAGCAGACGAACCCACGGGTAATCTGGATAGCCACACGGCAGAACAAGTATATCAAACCTTACTTGAGCTCAACGAAGAATTTAACACCAGTTTAGTGATTGTTACACATGACCAAGGTCTTGCAAGTCGATTGGATCGAACTTTACATATGGAAGACGGGCAGTTAATTTCTATTTAAAAAGGTTTTTATTAAAAATTTTAAGTAATTACGCCATAGTTCTGTAAAATTCTCTTAAAATCCTTTTCTTGTATCGGTTTTATATAGATTTCATTAACACCTAAATCTAAATATTTTTTTTTGCAAGATTTATTTAGCCAACTACTGGTTAATACAATCGGAGTGTTTTGATTGACATTCCCCATATCGCAACGAATTAAATTAATTAACAAATCAATGCTACAGTCGGATAAATTGACATCTAATAAAATAACTTGAAAGGGTGCGCTTAATTTGTCCAACGCACAACGTGCAGAATGCACAGATTCAACCATACAACCCAATTTTTCCAGATTATTTACATTAATTTTTTGACAAATTTTGCTAGCATCAACCGATAAAACCTTAGATATTGAGTCGCTTACATTTTTTGTTGGCAAACTTGGTTCTTCTAAAGGTTTTTTTAATACCGGATAGAAATTATTCCCAAAACATTTAATTTTTTCGACTAGGTTAGCTCGTAATTTTAAAATTGACATTATTCTTCTCCATAAATTAGCAATTGTTTTAGTTTCCATCGCTATAAACATTGAATAAGCCTGGCCATTGCGAACAACGAACGACCACCCTAAAAATTAAATTAATCTAATGCTTAATCCATTTTTAGCCTCAACAATAACAATCTCAAAAGAAGTCCGGTATAATTCAGTTAAACTTGTATCTCTATTTTAAATAAAAGCACCTATTACTATCCACACTAGGAAAGATATTCGTTATAATGTATATAGTTAGCTTGTTACTTTCTTAAAATTAAGTTGTGTCTATAAGATAATAATAGATAGTTGCGAATACTATGGAATATCAACTTAAATTTAAAGAGGTAAAACCACTATTAACAACCTATCTTTTATATCAAGGATATTTTAAAGACAGCATAAAAAAATTTTAAGAACTACTCGGTTAAAGATTAGCCATAAAATATTATTCTGCAAAAATAAACTTTAACGTTAATTTGCGAAGTGAATATTATTAATTAGCAAACTGAACCATTGTTAGTAATTTTTTAACTTTATTTTAATACAAGCAAAGAATTTACATCGCAAAGCACCTTTAAATTAAAAATGTAACATTTCTTTATTTAGTCATTTATTAGGACTAAATATTATCTGAATAGATATTTTATGTCAAATTTAGTAAAGGAAGATAATGAAAAAGAACCCTAAGTCCATAAAAGAAAAAAACACTACTTTATTAATGGAAATCCAAGAACGCGCTAATCGATTGCGGTATTTGCGTAAAATGTCACATCTTTCAATGAAGGAATTTGCCCAACATTGCCATCTAGGTTTAACGACAATTAATTATTGGGAACAAGGCTATAGTAGCGTCACTGAACGTGGCGCACAAAAAGTCTGCAAAGCAATGCGCGAAGAAGGAATAGAATGTACCGTAATCTGGTTAATGACAGGTTATGGTGAACCGCCAAAGGTGACTGACTCGAGTAAACTTTCTAAGTTAAATTATAAAAATGTTGAATCTTTATCTAGAATTTCTATCAATGAAAAAAAATCTGATTATCCGATGGAAAATGGTGAGATAAATGCAGAGTTAACGCTTTTTAAAAAGAATTATCCTGAACACCTTATATATCTTGTTGATAATGAAAGTATGAAACCACTTTATGGTCCAGGTGATCTCGTGGCAGGAAAAAAATTAACGGATAAAAATATGGAGTTGGCGAACGGTGCGGACTGCATTGTTGAGCTTGAAGGAAAAGAATTGCTCATTAGACGCGTAAAAATTGCGCATGCTGCTAATAGCTATGATCTTTATGTTATTAATTCAGAAGCTTCATTAGAATTTCCTCCTTTACGCAATATCAAACTAATCTCCTTAGCACCCATCATCCGTGTCTGGAAACCGGTTAAATTTTAATGCAATTTTTCTTGTTTATTCTTTTCTGGCTTATCAACTAACATGTAAAATAGTTCATTAGGTTTTACCATATTCAGATCATTACGCGCATGAGCTTCTAATGCAACCTTTCCTGACTTAAGATCCTTAATCTCAGCTATCATCGCCATATTCCGTTGACTAAGTTGAGTATTTTCCTTCAATTGCTGGGCAATTTGTTTTTTAAGCTGATGCACTCGCCACACACCATCTTGTACAAACCATAGTTTGTATTGCAAGCTTAAAAAAAGCATTGTCAAAATAACGATAAGGGGTTTCATCAAATTAATCATTTAAAAAGCGTGTAAAGACAGATTTTCCGGCATAACTAACCTTATTATTTCTTGCAAGCTCAGCTTCAATCCGTAACAAACGATTATATTTAGCGGTTCGATCCGTACGACAAACAGAGCCCGTTTTTATCTGGCCCACTCCCGTACCCACAGCCAAATCGGCTATCGTAGTATCTTCTGTTTCACCCGAACGATGAGAAATAATTGCAGCATAGTGAGCTTGCTTGGCTAGCGAAATAACCTCTAAGGTTTCGCTGACTGTTCCTATCTGATTCAATTTAATCAGGATCGCATTAGCTAAATTTTTAGCTATTCCCTGGCGGAATAAAAGGGGATTAGTCACAAATAAATCATCTCCAACGAGTTGAATTCGTTGACCCAAGCGTTGCGTCAGCTGTATCCAACCCAATTCATCTGATTCAGCCATACCATCTTCTATGCTAATAATAGGATATTGTTGCACTAAATGCTCTAAATAGGTAATCCATTTTTCGGCATTTAATCTTTTATTTTCTAAGCAATATTTATCTTGCCGATAAAATTCATTACTTGCTGCATCTAACCCTAAATAGATATCTTTACCGGGTTTATATCCCGCTTGTTCAATAGCTACTAAAATACTTTCAATAGCCTCTTGATGCGATTGAAAATTGGGCGCAAAGCCACCTTCATCCCCCACATTGGTATTGAACCCTTGCTTCTTTAGATGGGATTTTAAACAATGAAAGGTCTCAACACCCCAACGTAAAGCCTCGCCAAACGTAGGCGCCCCCAAAGGTAAGATCATAAATTCCTGGATGGCTAATAAATTATCCGCATGTACTCCACCATTGATAATGTTCATCTGCGGTACTGGCATGAGGTATTTTCCGTCGCCTTGACCCATAAGCTCAGCAATATGAACATACAGCGCTTGTCCGCAAGCTAATGCAGCCGCTTTTAGCAAACTTAAGGAAACCCCCAAAATTGCATTCGCACCTAAGTTTCCTTTATTATCCGTTCCATCCAGTTCTTTTAAAAATTGATCTAAGGATTTTTGATCAGAAATATCCTTTCCAATTAAATTTTTTCGGATAGGTCCTAGGATATTTTGGATCGCTAATAAAACCCCTCTACCTTGGTATCGATTGCTATCTCTATCTCTTAATTCTAAAGCTTCTTGCGAACCTGTCGAAGCGCCGGATGGAACACTGGCATCTGCTTTTAAGCCTGAATCCAAGATAACTTCCACAGTAATCGTGGGATTAGCTCGCGAGTCTAAAATTTCATACGCATTAATTTCTGCAATTTTCGGCATACGTTCTACCTATAGCGTTGTTTCAATTAATTTAGTTTTTTTTACGGTTTTATCTATTTCTTGTAAACTTACCAACAATTCAGCTATTTTTTCTAATGGCCAAGAATTTGGCCCGTCGCTTAATGCTTTTTCTGGATTAGGGTGAGTCTCCATAAAAAGACCAGAAATCCCTGCCGCTACTGCAGCACGTGCTAATACCGGAATAAACTCACGTTGACCTCCCGACGATCCCCCCTGCCCTCCAGGTAATTGTACGGAATGCGTAGCATCAAACACGACCGGACATTGTGTCGCACGCATAATAGCTAATGAACGCATATCGGAAACCAAATTATTGTAGCCGAAAGTCACGCCACGCTCGCAAACCATAATGATAGCCTTAGTCACTTGACGAGCCTTCTCAACGACGTATTGCATATCCCACGGCGAAAGAAATTGGCCTTTTTTAATATTAACGGGTAAGCCTTGCTGGGCGACCTTTTTGATAAAGTTAGTTTGTCGACATAAAAATGCGGGGGTTTGTAAAACATCGACGACGCTAGCTACTTCGTGCAAAGGAGTATCTTCATGAACATCAGTGACTATCGCAACACCTAACTCTTTTTTTACTTTGGCTAGAATACGTAAGCCTTCTTCAATACCCAAACCCCGAAAACTTTTAGCCGAAGAACGGTTGGCCTTGTCAAAGGAAGATTTATAAATAAAGGGGATATTCAACCTTTCAGTTATTTCCTTGAGCTTCCCTGCGGTATCCATAGCCAATTGTTCACTTTCCACGACACAAGGACCTGCCATAATAAATAAAGGCTTATCAATGCCCACTTCAAAATTTAGTAATTTCATAATCATAGAACAAAATTAAAGGTTCATAGTTTACTCTGAAACTTAATGAAGTCCTACCCCTTAGCAATTGAATCCCCTTTAAATGCAGCTGAAAAATCTAAGTTTAAAAAAATGATTTTTTAAAAAAAATATTTTTAAAATAATTTATTTTGATGTTAATATAGGAAAAAATAATAAGGCGGACGACTATGCGGTTTAAATTTAATAATTTTTTTTCTTTTTTTAAAAAAAGTGGGAAAACCAGTCTATGGAAAAAAATTCCAAAGAAAAAAAGGCAAAAAATTAAGACGCTAGAAAATAAAAATACATCGAGCACCCAAGTGGCAGAATCGTACAAAGCATTAGTCCCTTATTCCTTGGAAGCTACTTCATATCCCGTTGAGAATCTTTTAAAGATAATCTATATCAATTTTATCTACCTTAGTATTTCTTATCTTCATCATCAAACGGATAAAATCGATTTTTGTTTACAAGCCATACAAAAAAACCCGATTTTAGCATCAGCCTTTCAGCTTAGCTATAATGAGTTTCGGGCAAAATTTTATAATCTGCTGGTTATAAGCATCGATCAAGGCGAAAATTTTATGCTTGCCTTAAGTAAAGAAGCTGAATTTTTTGCAACGTTAACTCATTTTTTTGAATTACTTCCCGCCCCTTTTTCAGCACTTGGGGGGATCATACGGCTTGGGATTAATGAAATAAACAAAAGACATAAAGCTTATGAATCTAAAAAATTATTAAATTATTGTGTTACCGATGAGAATTTCACTAAGTTGGTCAGCCTTTTATTCAGCTGTATTCTTGTAAAAAACCTATCTGAGACAGAAGATTTAGATCTTTCTGTTAAAAAGAATTTTTCAATTTTTTGGGAGATTTTAAAAGGACAAGCTGAACAATTCGGCAATAAACCGAACTTTCCTGAAAATATAGAAAAAATTTGGGCTTATTGTTTTTATCTTTTTGAACTGAATGCATTTAGCGATTCAAAACTAATTCCTGAAACTATCCTTGACCCTAAACAAAAAATCTCATTTAATAAGAGTAATCAACTTTGCCGGACAATCTTTTTTGATCCTAAAAAATTTCTATCTTTATCTACTCAACAATTACCTGGTATAGACAACATTGGTAAATTTTGGGAGGATAAAGCTCATCCAGACTATTCTTTCTAAATCTGAAATAAGTCCGGCTTTACCTGCATAATCACAATGATTAGCTTGGTTTAATGATATATTGTTCTAATATTTCACAACGGATATGTAATAGTAAAACGATAAAATAATAACTGACGAAAGCCGCCATCATCGATAACAAAGGATAGCGCATAGACGACTCAATTAAAGAAGGGCTTAAAAAATGCAATGTGGCCCCTTGGTGAAGAGTGTTCCACCAATAGACCGAATAGTGAATAATAGGTAGATTCGCTAAACCCAATATAAGCAAGATAGCTGTAGCTTGTGTCGCTGTATGTCGCTCAGGAATTGCAGAGCGTAAAGCAATTACACCCAGATATAAAAATAATAAAATAAGCTCAGATGTTAAACGCGCGTCCCACACCCACCAAGCTCCCCACATAGGTTTAGCCCAGACACTTCCTGTTAATAACGCTAAGAAAGTAAACCAAGAACCTAAACAAACACTACCTGAGACAATTAATTCTGCTAATTTGATGCGAAAAATTAAACCTACGATTGAAAAAAATGCCATAACCAAATAAACAAACAATGATAAAAATGCACTCGGGACATGCACATAGATAATACGAAAGGCATCTCCTTGTTGATAATCTGCAGGCGCTAAATATAAGCCACCTATAACCCCATAAACTCCAAAAAGGAATAAAGATAGCACAAAAATAGGAATCAAGTAGTTAGACAATACATAAAAGTGATGGACAGCAATATATCGGATAATTTTGTTTCTTTTTTTTAGTCTAATCATCTTTTATTCCCTTTGAATGACAATATCAACAAAATTATATTGCAAAGAGTATCATGAAAAAGCAATTCCTAAACGCAAAATTTTACTAATAATCATCGGAGCTAAACTCATACTTAAAATCATTAATACCCCTAACCAAGCTAGCGGACCACTGGCAGACAATTCCATACTTGCTAAGCTAATCGCACTGCTCGCAAAAATTAACACAGGAATGTAAAATGGAGTTATTATCAGTACTATCAGTAATCCACTCTGCCGAAGACCCAAAGTTAAAGCGCGTGCAATACCTCCCAAAAAAATTAAGGTGGGCGTACCTAATAAAATGGTAAGGTATAAGATCTTCAATGCTATGAAGGGAATAAACAAACTTAAACTCAAAATTGGGGCCATAAGCAATAAAGATGCACACAAAATTAAGCAAAATACCAATAATTTAATAAAAAGCACAAAACTAAGTTCATTAGGAAGCAAAATAAGTTGTTCTAAATCACCCTCTTTCCAATCATTTCGAAAAAGTTGATCTAACATTAATAATACTAAAAATAGGACGACAACCCAAAAAATCCCAGCGGAGATTCTTTTCAATAAAACAGGGTCGGCACTCATGCTTAAAGGAAATAAAACAGTGGCTAAAATTAAAAATAATAACGGATAAATTAATTCTTGATAGTTACGAAAAATAGCTAATAACTCATACCGCAGGTTAATAGAAAACTTTAAAAAAAACTTATTATTTAACATGATTCAGATAAGAAAATATTTTTTACTTCTGAGAACATTGAAGTGCTTGGTTGATGACTAGTAAACACAATCGATCCCCCCTTAGCACTGTGTTTTTCCATTAAAGCTGTTAAAATTGCAATGCCCGTACTATCTAAAGAAGTAAAAGGTTCATCCAAAATCCAACAATCCGCTTTGATCAATAACAATTTGGCTAAATTTAAGCGCCGTTGTTGACCCATTGAAAGTTGCGTTAATAGTCTCTTTGTACAATCTTGTAAATTTAATTGCTCTAGTATCTGATGAATATTCTTAATGATCTTTTGTTTGAATTGTTTACGAATTAAATTGCGCCTAGTCAAATATAAAAAAAGGTTTTCAACAGGGTTCAATGTAAACTTCATACCCAGACGATCGTTAACATAGAGTAAATTTTTAGTAAAATTTAAATTATTTTTCTCAATCGAAATCCCATGCCACATGACTTTTCCCATTAAAGGGACACGTAACCCCGTTAATATCTGCAATAATGTGGTCTTACCTGAACCATTTGCACCGACAATATGTAATATCTGACCAGGAAAAAGTTGAAAGGTGAGTTGTTTAAATAAAAGTCGGCTGTTACGTATATAAGCGAGCCCTTCAACGGTTAACACATTCTTTATTCCTTAATGACAATAATGGGGTCATCCTTTTTAACTCATGCGTTTTGAATTATTAATATAATAACTTACCCATAGAACGAAGTCCTGTTGTATATATAACAGTGCGTAGGCTATATTATTCTTTTTTTAAATTACTGAAAAGGCCAACAACCATGTCATTTCTTCTTCAATATGTTGTTTTCCTAGCGAAACTATTCACCTTGGCACTCGCTGTTTTAATAGTAACGGCCGGCGTTTTTTCTATCACTCGCAAAGCGAAAGAACAAAACAAGAATAAACTTTGTGTAAAAAAACTAAATAAAAAATATCAAGATTTTGCCGACACATTGAATTCAGAAATTCTTGATAAGAAACAATTAAAAAAATTTTCAAAAGAACAAAAAGCAAAATTAAAAAAAACTGCTAAATTATTGAAAAAACGAGTTTTTGTTTTAAATTTTCAAGGCGACATCAAAGCAACAGCGGTAAATAATCTACGTGAAGAGATCACCGCTCTTATTCAAGTCGCTACCCCTCAAGATGAAGTCGTATTGAAGTTAGAAAGTGGAGGTGGAATGGTTGCTCCCTATGGTTTAGCCGCTTCACAATTACAACGCTTGAAAGATAAACGCATCCCCTTAACCATTACCATTGATAAAATAGCTGCCAGTGGAGGTTATTTAATGGCCTGCGTTGGCGATAAAATCTTAGCAGCACCCTTTGCAATCATTGGTTCAATCGGCGTTGTAACACAACTTCCTAACTTTCATCGTTTTTTAAAAAAAAGAGATATCGATTTCGAATTATTAACCGCAGGAGAATATAAACGAACACTGACTATTTTTGGAGAAAATACTGCTAAAGCACGTGAAAAAACTCAAGATAACCTAGAAGAAATCCATCATCTTTTTAAAGCTTTTATTCAATCTAACCGAAAAAAGGTCAATGTGGCTGATGTCGCCACCGGAGCTCATTGGCTTGCCAAAGATGCACTAGCACTCAACCTAGTCGATGAACTCATCACTAGCGATGATTATTTAAGTCTGCTCGCAGGTAGTGATAAAGCAGAAATTTATGAATGCCAATATATGACTAAGAAATCAGTAGCCGAAAAATTAAGCAGTAATGTACAATCTACTTTCGATAAATTAATGTGGTTTAAAACGAGCGCTCATTCCTAGATTCTGCTCATTGCGGCTATTTTAGGTAGGCAAAAGACGAAATCTTTGAAATCAGGTTTTTGATTCTTTTCTTATGCAATTTTATGACCTATTATAAAGAAATAACTGCGCTTATCGCAGGAAGCTTACTCGCCTTTGCTTTTGCTCCGATGAGCATTTTTCCTTTAGCTATTCTCTCTCCTGCGATATTATTATTACTATGGTTAAATAGCTCAGCTAAACGTGCTTTTATTATAGGACTGATATTTGGCATAGGTTTTTATGGTATCGGTGTCTCATGGGTATTTATTAGTATTCATGAATTTGGTCATACTTCTCTCTTTTTAGCGTCCTTAATTACTGCCCTATTTATTCTTATATTAGGATTATTTACAGGCATTCAGGGTTTC
>CASFML010000027.1 GCA_949295795.1 uncultured Gammaproteobacteria bacterium
AGGTAAATGATCAAATTTTTCGATTTCCGGAAAAGAAATGTCAACGACCGACCGTTTTTTTTCTAAGACTTGATTGATCATATCCGGAAGTCGATGCAAGGTTTGAGGTCCAAATACGATGTCAACAAAAGGGGCTCGTTGAATGATGTTTGCACCTTCTTGACTGGCGACGCAGCCACCTACAGCGATAATGACATGGGGTCGCAACGCTTTAATTTTTCGCCATTGTCCGAGTTGCGAAAAAACCTTTTCTTGGGCCTTTTCACGAATAGAGCAGGTATTTAACAAGATAACATCCGCTTCGTGAGGATCTTTCGTCAAGACTAAACAATGTGAATCAGATAAAAGATTATGCATGCTCACCGAATCATATTCATTCATTTGGCAGCCGTGCGTTTCGATGTAGAGCTTTTCTAGCATAAATTTTTTTATTGATTAAGTTTTTCTTTTAATAAACTATTGAGTTGTTGTGGATTTATTTTTCCGCCTGAAGCTTTCATGACTTGCCCCACAAAAAAACCAAAGAGTTTCTCCTTTCCTGATTTATAATCAGCTAATTGTTCAGGATATTTAACTAAAATCTCATCAATAAGTTTCGAGATGGCAGATTGATCGGTCACTTGTTGTAGATTTTTTTCTTGGATAATTTCATCACTGGTTTTTTGACTAGTCCATAATGCTTCAAACACATCCTTCGCGATAGTGCTAGAAATAGTATGATCGCCAATTCTTTGTAATAGTCCAGCTAAGCGTTTGGCATTAATAGGCGATTCAAGAATGGTTAAGTTGGACTTATTGAGCGCAGCAGCCAGTTCACCCATGATCCAATTAGCGGCTAGCTTTGCTGGAATTTTTTCTTTGACCACTTCTTCAAAATAATCGGCTAATTCCCGGACACTGGTGAGTAAGTTTGCATCATAAGCACTTAGCTTATATTCAGATTGAAAACGAGCATGTCTTTTTTGTGGTAATTCAGGCAAGGTTTGCTTGATCTTCTCAATAAAGTCGGCTGTGATGACGACAGGGCATAAATCAGGATCAGTGAAATAGCGATAATCTTTAGCATCCTCTTTACTACGCATTGGCCGAGTTTCTTGTTTATCGGTATCATATAAACGAGTTTCTTGTTCAATGCTTCCACCTCGCTCTAGAACGTCAATTTGACGGTCAATTTCATATTGAATCGCTTTTTCAATGAAACGAAAAGAATTTAAATTTTTAATCTCGACACGTTTCCCCAATTGTTTTTGATGAGTTTTACGTACGGAGACATTGGCATCGCAACGAAATGAGCCTTCTTGTAAGTTACCATCGGTGATATCTAAGTAACGTACGAGTGTATGTAGTGTTTTAAGGTAAACAACGGCTTCTTTGGGTGAAGTTAAATCGGGTTCTGAAACTATTTCTAATAAAGGTGTTCCAGCACGGTTCAGATCGATGCCGCTCATGCTTGCAAATCCTTCATGGTGGGACTTCCCAGCATCTTCTTCTAAATGAGCGCGAGTAATGCGGATTGTTTTTTGTTCTCCATTTTCTAAGGCTATCGTTAGATGTCCGGCTGCGACAATAGGATTTTCATGTTGACTTATTTGATAGCCCTTAGGCAGATCGGGATAAAAATAATTTTTACGCGCGAAAATAGAAAAATTAGGAATATCAGCCTGAATGCTTAAACCAAATTTAATCGCCATATTGACGGCTTCGGCATTTAAAACCGGTAGCACGCCGGGTAAAGCTAAATCAATGGCGCAAGCCTGTGTATTGGGTTCAGCACCATAGGCGGTAGCCGCACCGGAAAATAGCTTTGATTGGGTTGATAATTGAATGTGCACTTCAAGTCCGATCACGGATTCCCAGGTATCAGCCAACCTCTCGGAAGATTCATTAGGAGATGATTTTTTAGGTAGAGCCGAGGTCATAGGTTGAAATTCTCCGGTACTTTTTTATGCCAATCAGTTTCTTGCTGATAACGATGTGCAGCATTTAATAATTTTGCTTCAGTAAAAGGGCTGCCAATCAGTTGCATCCCTAAGGGAAGCCCATCAATAAATCCCGCTGGAATTGAAATAGCGGGCAGACCTGCTAAATTGACTGCAATGGTGTAAATATCCGATAAATACATACCTACCGGATCGTTAACCTTTTCACCTAGCTTGAAGGCAGTGGTGGGAGTGGTAGGTCCTAAAAGGACATCAACTTGTTGAAAGGCTTCTTTAAATTCTTGGATTAAAAGCGCTCGAATTTTTTGTGCTTTAGCATAATAAGCATCATAAGAACCTGCGGATAAGACATAGGTACCCATCAACAGCCGACGTTTTACTTCATTACCAAATCCTTCGCCGCGCGTTCTTTCGTATAAATCCTTTAAATCAACAGGATTACTGCAACGATAACCATAACGTACACCATCATAGCGAGCCAGATTAGAGGAACATTCAGCTGAGGCAATAATATAGTACAGCGGAATAACGAGGGGAAGGTTGGGTAAGCTTACACGGCTAATTTTTGCACCTAAATTCTCGTAAAGATTAATCGCTGTTTGGATAGTGGCTGCGACTTTTGGATCAAGGTCTTCGGAAAAATATTCTTTTGGCAATCCAATTTTTAGGCCTTCGAGTGAATCATTCAGTGTCGATAGATAGTTAGGAACGGGTCGATCGATGCTTGTTGAGTCTTTTTCATCAAAACCCGCCATTACATTCATTAAAAGGGCAGCATCTTCTGCTGTTTGTGTCATTGGACCGGCTTGATCTAAGCTAGAGGCAAAAGCGATAAGACCATAGCGGGAAATGCGACCATAAGTGGGTTTAAGCCCGGTAAGATTGCACAATGCGGCTGGTTGTCTTATAGAACCACCGGTGTCTGTGCCCGTTGCAGCCGGTGTTAATCGTGCTGCAACGGCCGCACTAGAGCCGCCAGAAGAACCACCCGGGACGCGGGAGATATCCCAAGGATTTTTTACGGCCCCGTAAAAGCTATTTTCGTTCGATGAGCCCATGGCAAATTCATCCATGTTGGTTTTACCCAATAGCACCGTTCCCGCTTGATTAAGTCGAGTGACTAATGTTGCGTCGTAGGGGGCAATAAAATTATCTAACATTTTCGAAGCACAGCTAGTTTTAATACCCGCAGTACAAAAATTATCTTTATGGGCGAAAGGAATTCCCGTCAGTGGTCCAGCGCTGCCTTTTTGGTATTGTAAATCAGCTTGTTTGGCTTGTTCTAAGGCCAGCGTATGCGTGACCGTAGTAAAGCCCTTCAAAATTCCATTAAATTTATCGATACGCTTTAAAAAATGTTGCGTTAATTCTATACTCGATACCACTTTTGTTTGAAGCGCGTTAGATAACTCAGTGATCGTGTAGTTATGCATAATTATTAATCTCTAGTTATTCTAAAACCAGGGGGACACAATAAAGCCCTGCTTCAGTATGCTTTGTCAGTTGCTGAAAATCTTTCCTATGAACAATTTCTGTTATCTCATCAGGACGTAAACGTTGAGTGATACCAAAAGGGTGAGCAACGGGTTGGACTGAGGTTGTATCGACCCCCTCCATTTGTCTCGCTAAATCAAGTATGCTTTGTAAACTTTTTAAATAATGGTCTATTTGCTTCTCGTCTATTGCTATTTTGGCCAGATCAGCAAATTTAATTACATCTTCGCGCGCCACCATAATGAGTGAAACTCCAAATCGAGTATGGTAAAAGGTCGGCTATTATACCTATTATGCCTAGATTTGCGAATTGTAAATCTAAAGATAGAATGATTCGTATTTCTATGACGCTAATTTTTCCTATCGAATGAGGTTGCTTGCATAAAATCTTCTAGATTTGCTAAAGTGCGTAGGCACACACTATATTGTGTAGGTAAACGCTCATAAGTAGGTGGTCAACTTTATGCTAAGCAAATTCCGCGGTTTATTTTCTAAAGACATTTCCATAGATTTAGGCACGGCAAATTCATTAATTTATGTTCGTGGTGAAGGTATTGTCCTCAATGAACCCTCCGTAGTCGCTATTCGTTCAGAAGAGGGAAATCAACGTCGCGTACTTGCAGTTGGCTGGGAAGCGAAACGAATGCTGGGTCGTACTCCTGGTAATATTAGTGCCATTCGTCCCTTAAAAGATGGTGTAATTGCAGATTTTTATGTGACTGAAAAAATGTTGCAGCATTTTATTAGTAAGGTCCATCAAAATCGTTTTTTACGTCCCGCTCCTCGAATTTTGGTTTGTGTACCGTGTGGTTCAACACAGGTTGAACGGAGAGCTATTCGTGAATCCGCTTTAGGTGCGGGTGCGCGAGAGGTGTATTTGATCGAAGAACCTATGGCTGCAGCGATTGGTGCAGGTATGCCAGTTGATGAAGCGCGTGGATCCTTAGTTGTTGATATTGGCGGCGGAACGACCGAGGTTGCTGTTAT
>CASFML010000028.1 GCA_949295795.1 uncultured Gammaproteobacteria bacterium
GTCTCGGTATGGGACAAACGGCTGAGATAATTGCTCATCGTTTTGGAATTACACGCAATGAAATGGATCAATTTGCTTTACAGAGTCATCAGCGTTTGGCTGTAGCGCAAGATGCTGGAATTTTCAAAGAAGAAATCAATCCGATTTATGATATACAAAATGATTTTTACTCATTTGATAATGGTTTGCGGCGTGATACGAGTCTAGAAAAATTAGCTTCATTAAAAGCTTTTTTTGATAAACCTTTTGGTTTAGTAACTGCAGGAAATAGTTCTCAAATTACTGATGGCGCTGCTTTTTTAATTTTAGCGAGTGAAGAAGCAGTACAGAGATATCATTTACCCATTTTGGCGCGCATAGTCGATGTGGCATGGGCAGGAGTTGATCCAAGTGAAATGGGTTTAGGTCCGGTTCATGCTGTAGCAGCGCTTTTAAAAAAACAGGCACTTACCTTTAACAATATTGATTTTTGGGAAATAAATGAGGCATTTGCAGGTCAGGTTTTAGCCTGTTTAGCGGCTTGGCAAGATCCTGAATATTGTAAGAATCAATTGGGTTCTGAAGTCTTTGGTAAAATTGATCAAGCAAAAATTAACATAGATGGAGGAGCAATTGCTATGGGTCATCCTGTAGGGGCTAGCGGTGCACGACTCGTTTTGCATTTGGCCCATATTTTAAAAAGAAAACAAGCCCATTTTGGAATAGCGACACTTTGCATTGGTGGTGGACAAGGAGGTGCACTACTATTGGAAAATACAGATAAAATTAAAACTGGAGTACTCTAATGGAAATAAGCTATTTAAATTGGCAAATGCAGCAAAAAGAACAAATTCTATGGCTGTATTTTGATAAAGAAAATAGCTCGAGTAATAACCTAGATGAAGAGGTATTAACAGAATTAAACTCGATTATACAAGAAGTTTCTAATGATAAATCAGTTCAAGGTTTAGTAATAACCTCTAGTAAAATAAATGGATTTATTGTAGGTGCTGATATCCAAGCCATTAGTCAATTAAAAGCACAGGAAAAGATTTTAGACTTTATTCAACTTGGACAAAAAGTATTTGCTAAAGTAGCAGCCCTCAATATTCCAACAGTTGCTTTGATCAATGGCATTTGCTTAGGAGGAGGTTTAGAACTGGCTTTAGCTTGTGATTATCGTATTGCGATTGATGATGAAAAAACTCGGTTTGGTTTACCAGAAGTACTACTTGGAATTCATCCTGGTTGGGGAGGGACTATACGTTTGCCTCGTTTGTTGGGAGGTTTGGCTGCACTTGAGTTGATTTTAACAGGAAAAACAATTTCCTCTTATCAAGCGCTTAAATTAGGTTTAATCGATCAGCTTGTCCCTTCTCGACAATCAGAACGAGCTGCATTTTATTATGCTTTGGGAAAATATAGGAAAAAAAATTCTTTCTTTAGATTAGTTTGGAAAAAAATAACCAATTATTCTTGGATGAGAAATATTATTAGCAAAATTGTGCAGCGACGCCTATGTATCAAAGTTAATCCTAAACATTATCCTGCTCCTTTTGCTGCTTTGCATCTCTGGAAGCAATATGGTGTTAGTAATCGAGCTTTTTCACACGAAGCAAGTTCTTTAAGTAAATTGGCTTTGACTCCTACAGCAAAACATTTAATGAGAGTCTTTTTTTTGAAAGAACGTTTAAAGAAATTAGGAAAAAAGGATACTACCGTTTTCAAACATGTTCATGTCATAGGTGCAGGAACAATGGGGGGAGATATTGCCGCTTGGTGTGCTTTGCAAGGATTGACTGTCACTTTACAGGATCGTGAAGCAAAGTATATTGCTCCGGCTATGACAAGGGCTTATGCATTGTTCCAAAAACGCTTAAAGACACCCCGTGCTATTCAAGCTGCAATGGATAGATTACTACCTGATTTAGCGGGTTATGGAGTAGGGCGAGCAGATATAATTATTGAAGCGATATTTGAGGATTTAACCGTCAAACAAGATTTATTTAGGCAGTTAGAGAAACAAATTAAACCGGATGTATTATTGGCTAGCAATACATCGAGTATCATTTTAGAAGATATCCAGCAAAAATTGCAGCATCCAGAACGCTTGATAGGTTTACACTTCTTTAATCCCGTAGCTAAAATGCCTTTGGTTGAGGTGGTGCAATCGGCAATAACATCGCAAAATATTTTAGAAAAAGGATTAGCTTTTGTCCATCAAATTAATCGCTTACCGTTACCTGTTAAAAGTTCTCCTGGATTTTTAGTCAATCGTTTATTAATGCCTTATTTAATGCAAGCAGTGCTATTGTTACAAACTGGAATTCCTGCATCCATTATCGATAAAGCCACTGTAAATTTTGGTATGCCCATGGGCCCACTAGAATTGGCTGATACAGTAGGTTTAGATATTTGTTTAGCGGTAGCTAAGATTCTCAGCCAATCTTTAGGGAGCATTGTTCCTGAAGGTTTGGAGAAGATGGTTGCTAATAGTGATCTAGGACGAAAAACGGGTAGGGGTTTTTATCGTTATAAAAAAGGTAAACCTATAAAAGAAAAAATTCCTGAGGACTATAAAGCTCCAAAAAATTTAGTAGATAGCTTAATTCAACCGATGATAGACGAAGCAAAAAAATGTTTAGAAGAAAAAGTGGTTACCGATAGCGATTTAATTGATGCAGGGATTATATTTGGCGCAGGATTCGCTCCTTTCCGTGGTGGTTTAATGCAATACGCAAAGGAGCAAGGAGATTTATAAATTATTTTTCTTGTTGTAAACGTTCGATACGTAATTCCAAAGGTGGATGGCTTAAAAATAAAGCCCTAAAGCCACCACTTTTATGCGAAATTTTTAGAGTGGATAAAGAAGGGGCGCGCGTATCTTCAGGTTCCATTGCTTTTTGTAATGCTTGTAATGCTTCAATCATTTTGTTGCGACCCGCTAATTGTGCTCCGCCTTTATCAGCTCGATATTCACGATGTCTGGAAAAGGCAGCGACTAAAATACTACCTAAAAATGTAAATAGAATATCAAATACCATCGATAGCATAAAAAACATCGGACCGGGACCGCTGACTGAGCCTTCATCATTTCGTCCAGCTGCTCCAACAGAAATTACATAGGCGACAATGCGGGATAAAAAAAGTGCAAAGGCATTAATTACACCTAATATAAGCGTCATGGTGACCATATCACCGTTAGTGATATGAGTTATTTCATGTCCTAGTACACCTTCAATTTCAGCGGGATTCATTTTTTGGAGTAACCCGCTAGAAACCGCGACTAAAGAATTATTTTTAGTGGGGCCCGTCGCAAAAGCATTGAGTTCTGGTGAATTGTAAATTCCTACTTCAGGTAAAACCTTCAGCCCAGCTTTACGCGCTAGATTATGAATAACATCTAGAATACTTTTTTCTTCACCCGAGGCAGTATTAGGGTCAATAATTTTTAAATCCATACTTTTTTTAGCGACAAATTTTGAAGTTAAAAGTGAAATAAAAGCCCCGGCTGTACCCCACAATGCACAAAAGATAGCTAATGACAGATAATTGATTCCGTGAGAGGTGAGATAACTATGCAGGCCCAACAGGTTGGTAACAATCGAAATTGTAGCAATAACTAAAATATTGGTGCCTAAAAATAATAGAATACGGCTAAACATAAAAATAA
>CASFML010000029.1 GCA_949295795.1 uncultured Gammaproteobacteria bacterium
CTAAAAACCTTGATTTATAAGTCATCGTTACAATTTGTACAAGCTTTAAACAAAAGATAAAAAAATCATTTTTTCAAATAGTTAGCTCATGTCAATCAGAAAATTACTTTTGCCATTATTAAGATTACATCAAATAAATTAAATTAAGCCGACTTGTGCAAAAGTCCTGACCATTTTTAGTTAAACTTAAACTTGTCAATAGGTAGTCTATGGAAATTTATAACAAACTTTTTAAATCGTTGAATCCAGCGGATCTCTTACTGACAGGAAACAAACGCTTAATTCCATTTTTGCATAAAGCGTATGCACAGTATCAGCAAACCAAAAAAAAAACGGTGTGGTGCACACCACAATTTTTTACCTTCACACGTTGGTTAGAAACACTTTGGGCAAAACAATTCATTGAACAAAAAGGTTTTTCTTTGCGTTTACTCAACAAACAACAAGAATTACTGCTATGGAATACGATTATTCAACCCTCTGCTTATGGTTTTATAGATAGCACAACAACCGCTAAAAATGCCCAGCAAGCCTGGCAATTACTACTGCAGGCACAACTTGATTATCAAACACACCATTTCAAACAAAACATTGAAACCGAAACCTGGCAACACTGGGCCGAACATTTCGTAAACCTTTGTCAAGACCATGCTTATGTTGATTTATCGAGTGCAGTCAATCATTTACTGGTATTGTTCAATAAAAAAATTTTAACCCCGCCGCCACGAATTTTTCTATTAGGATTCAATGAAATCAATCCACAATATAAAAAATTGCTTGATGTCCTAGCAGAACACCATTGCCAACTTCATTATTATTCGCCGGTTCGCACCGTCACTAAACAACGACGCCTCTGTTTAACCGATAATGAAACTGAACAACATCATATGGCACGTTGGGCCTATCAGTCTTGGCAATCAGGCAGAAAGTCTATCGCCTGTGTGGTTCCCAATTTGATCAGGCAACGCACACCGTTATTGAATACCTTTACTGAAGTCTTTAGCGAATTATCCGCCCATCCACTGAATCCGGCTCCGTTTAATATTGCTGCAGGTACTCCTTTACTCGAATTTAGTTTGATTCAAACCGCAACACTCATACTGAGCTTAGAAAGGGTTAACACCTTTCAACAAAGCAATCAGTTGCTACGCTCACCTTATTTAGTGGGTTTCCAGCAAGAACAGGGATTACGTGCACAACTTGATATCATTCTCCGTAACACCACAGAAAACAGATTAAGCTTAATGCAATTGCATAAACTCAGTGAACAACACGCTTGTCCGCTATTAAGTGGTTTAATCGCTAAGCTAAGTGGTTTAATAAAAAAATATACGGATGATTTTTTAGCTAAACCCAGTTTTTGGTCAGGCTATTTTGCTAAAAAACTTGAGGCGGTGGGTTGGCCTGGCGAACGTTTGTTGACAAGTAGCGAATTTCAATTACTGGAACGTTGGTCTGAGTTACTGACTGAATTGGCTAGTTTGGATTTTATTCTCGGTGATCTCTCACAAGCCCAAGCATTGCAACAACTTTATGAATTAGTCAGTGACGTGTTATTTCAAAGCAAAACCTTACATGAGCCACCGATTCAGGTGTTAGGTTTGCTAGATAGTGCCGGTATGTATTTCGACGACTTATGGGTGATGGGGCTTGATGATAGAACCTGGCCAGCGCCTGCAAAACCTAATCCATTTATTCCTTATGCGTTACAGCGCCTTCATCAAATACCTTATGCTTCAAGTGAACGAGAATATTATTTTGCTTCGTTGCTAACAAAAAATTTAATCCACTGTGCAGAAAACACTATTTTCAGCTATCCGTCACAATACCTCGATCAAGTATTACGTCCTAGCGTCATGATTCAGGATTTACCCGAAATCCAATTAACTGATCTGATGCTTCCGTATTACCAATCATTAGCTCATAAAATAATGCTGGCCCAACAATGGGAATTTTACACCGATGAATCAGCCGCTCTCTCTCCTGATGAAAATTTGAGTGCAAGTACACAACTTTTACAATCACAAGCCGCCTGTCCCTTTCAAGCTTATGCACGCTGGCGCTTAAAGGCGCAGTTTCTGCCTTTTCCACAAGCCGGACTCAACGCTCGCCAACGAGGTATTCTTCTGCATCAGATCTTGGAAAGATTTTGGAATGAGGTCAATGATCAAATCACTTTACTCGAACTAACTCCATTCGCTTTGGATCAACTGATCACGTGCGCGATTGATCACTGTTTAGGTTTATTAAGTAAAAAATATCCTATGGTTTTTAAAACTCAATTTATCGATATCGAACGTCGTCGTTTGCAAACGTTATTGAAAGGTTTGATGAATTTAGAAAAACAACGTCCGGTTTTTTTACAAACCCAACATGAAATCAAAAAACAACTCACACTCGGTCCATTATCTTTCTCGCTCAGAATAGATCGCATTGACACGCTTGATACCACGCACACTATGATTATCGATTACAAAACGGGCAAACCCCGTCCTATCGACTGGCTAGAAGAGCGATGCGATTATCCACAGTTACCCCTATATTGTTTAAGCTACCCTGAAACGGTACGCAGTTTTGCCCTCCTGCATCTACGCAGTAATAAGATTACATTACAAGGACTCAGCGCCGAGGAAACCCCTTTGAAACAACTCACTCCTTTGAAAGGATTAAAAAATGCATTGAATTTAAATGAATGGTCTGATCTATTGCAACATTGGCACACTTCACTAGAAAAACTTGCCCTAGAATTTCAACAAGGGTTTGCTGAGGTTAATCCAAAACATGGGCCGAGCACTTGTCGACATTGCCATCTGCAATTGTTATGTCGTATCAATCATCCACAGCGTGTGACCTCACAATGACATCTCCTTTACCTCTAGCTGACGCCCATCAACGTCAATTAG
>CASFML010000030.1 GCA_949295795.1 uncultured Gammaproteobacteria bacterium
AACCAAACATAATAAGTGACATTCGTTGTTGAAAATTGCAGCCATTGACCGGCTAAATTTTTACTATCTGTACATTCAATTTGAAATAGATGATTGGTGGCCGATGAGTTTCGCAAATCGGTTAAGGTAAATCCACTGGTCTTGGCATCAGGAAGTGGTGTAGCGCCAATATTAATTCCCTTACAAATAATCTTATTAGAATCTCTCCCAATAAACGCTTGGACATAATAATTATTTCCAGTGACAACTGGAGTTATGGTAAAACCGGATGTACCTGCAGATGATGCGATAGCAGAACCTGGCTGATTGGTGGTAAGCCGTATTCGGGATTGCTGTGAATCAAGTACGGCGGTGACAAAATTAGCACCGGTTCCATAACGATAATAAGTTAACTCATCATCCCATAATTTTTTAGCGAGCCTTGAATAAGGAATTTCATCAGGAGAGATGCCTGTACTTAAATAACAACTACCATCACAGAGTAATTCTCCTGGACTCGGCTTAGAATAAGCCGCTGAACAAATCTTACCGATATCGCCGTTATAAAATATAAATCCTGTTTTACTCGAATAAACCGGTAGATAATAATCTGAACCATCAAGAGCAGGAATAGGATTTCCCGCTAAGCTTTGGCTTATGACTTGGTTATCGGTTATTTGTGGATAATCAGTGACTAGGTTATTACCCTTACTCAACATAAAGTCCGTTAACGACACATCAAATACACTGTTGGTAGGAAAGCGCAGCGCAATAGATACGGTATCATCATCCTTTAGACTCAAGGTTTTATTTTGGTTTTCTCCAAAAATAAAAGGGACAGTTATCATCGAATAAGCAGCATTTATGGTAACCGTCTTGATAATTTTTTCTTCTAGAGGACTTCCCCCTAGTCCATAGTTTTTAATTAACAAGAGTGTCGCGGCTAGCGTATTCCCGGTATTGGTTTGTGCGGCAAATGAAAACGTATAAGATTCTTTATTAGAAGCAAAACGATTCACATTACCAAAGCTAATTCTTAAATCTTTGAACAGATCACCTGCACAGGGTAGTTGATTTTCAATTCGAATCGCATAACGAGGATAACCCGAAGGATTATTCACACTGGATCCAAAGCGTTCAAAAACCACTAAATCTTTAGCGGTAGAATGTTCTGGTCTCTGAAAAGTCCACCCACCCGGCGCAAGATAAGTAATTGCTTGGTTAATTTCACCAATAGCTCTAGTCTCTTGAGCCGGGATGGTGTTATGTAATAAAAACTGGCCATTAGGGACTAAATTAATTAAATCCCTTTCATTATTATTTTGTTCGATGGGTATACTAGGCCAAGCTTCACGAGTGAATTGTAATTGACCATCCATACTTTCTACGGTGATGTAATAAAGCTCAGCATTTCCTTGTTCATCAAAGGGAAAATAATAAGGCAATACATTGTTACCATTAGCATCTTGTACAGTACCGACGGCACTTAAGCGCAATGGATTGGGTAATGCAATATAAGTATGCGAGGGATCACCACTCAGGGAATAAATAGGTTTTAATACCGTGCGTTGCTTATCTTGATAAAAAGTAATAATGCCATTGGCCAACGGTAAGCCTGATTTTTTATCAATATAAGCCTGTTCCAATGCGGGAGCTACGACATAACGTGAATCTAGATTCATAATGATTCCTTATTATTAGTAAGTTGATTGGCAATTAAACTTTTCATGAGTAACTGATAGGGAATTTTTAAATTTTTTATTTGTTGAGTGGCATAAGGATTAGTCGCCAGATCAAGTAGTTTGGGCAAGACATAATGATGAGCCGCACCACCCCCTACTAATCCGCCGAGCGCACCGAAACCACCGGGATGAGCTAATTCACCCAAGCCTGCACCCGCTAATAAACTCGCGAGTTGACTCGTCATTTTTCCGCGATTCATTTTGCTCTCAAGTTGTTGATGAGCCATTTTCAAAGTGTGATCCGAAGGTAACGATTCCTTTTCAGACAGAGTCGTTAAAACATTATTTAATTTTTTCGGTGCAGCGGTTTTGATATCCCCTTGTGCTATTTTCGAGATAAAATTTTCTGCGTGATACGGAATAACGGTATTTTTGTAAAATCGGGTGGCTTGTTGGTATTGATTAAATAAATCAGGATGCGTTTGTTGTAGAAAGCTGTTTATATCCGTTTGTAAAGCAGCCCGCGCTTGCTTTAAATGAGTTATCGCATTATGCGTATGAATATCAATATGTTTACTCGTTGATAATTGTCCTATTTTAGAACCTAATTGGCTTTGTAGTTGATGGGCTTTTTCCAAACTAGAATTATTTGTAAAATCTTGATGCAAATCTTTTAGTTTGGCGTCAAAGGCCGTCAAAATATCTTGATGTAACTGAGGATAGGTTTGAGCCTTTATTTTTTCAGATCCAATGTTTCCTAAAACCTGTCCATATTGTTTCTTAGCGTCTGCTTTACTGGTTTCATAAGCATTTTTAATCGAGGCAACCAGTTTGTTGGTAAAAGCTTGTGGATGAATAAATTCTGCTGCCTGATGAATTCCTTTTAATGCGAGTGGAACCGATTCACCCACGCCTGCCCATAACGCACCTTTTGCAGCACCTTCCATTCTATCGTTAGGATTTTCCAAAGCACCTGCCATTGAAGTTCCTAACAATCTTCTTGCCATACCGGGTAAACCTTCGCCACCGAGTGATTTAGCGAGTTGGCCCACCAATGGTAAACCTTCACTGGCCGCACGAGCGACATTCAGTGCTTCCGATGAAACCTAATAAATTTCCAGCGATATCACCTATCTTTCCTGATAATCCTTGTGAATTGGGTGCATGAGGAACAGGGCTGTAAGGTAAATTCGCTAAACTATTTTGTAATGCACCACCGGCTCCTGCTAAAAAATTAAAAACGGGATTGTGCTGCTTTATTTCGAAATTAGAATTTGACTTACTTTCTAATTCTTTTAATACTTCAGGATCGTTGACAGGTTTCATGGTTCATACCATTGTCCTTGAATCTTATGATAGGTTTTACCGTTGATGGTTTTAGATGCTTCTAAAATTGGATTAAATGCTTTAATACGCTGCATCGGTGTTAAAGGGGACGCTGCAGTTTGTACCGATCGTGCCACTAAATTTAAGGTTTTACCGAGTTGATTCAGTTGCAGGATAAATTGCTGGGGATTAGAGGTTAAAGCATCGGCTGTTTTATCGAACATATTTTCTAGGATCTTACGTTGGGCATCGGTGGCACCCATTTGATCCAAGGTTTTAATGCGGCTTTCAATCAACGGTAAGGTTTGACGTTTAAAAGCAATATAATCTTCATACGCTTTGGGATTGGTTTGTGATAGCGCTGCTAAAGCGGCTTTTCCTTTACCGGTTGCACCGGCATATAGGCTTGCGTTTTGTGCTTGTGACTGAAAGCTTGGATCATTAAAGATTCCTTCAACTTGAATCCCTCCTTCATATTGTCTGCGTGTCGCAGGTGTTGTTAAGGCATTGTTCGCAGAAAGTTGATTGGCTAATTGTGTTTGACGAATGTTATCTGGCGTTTGTTGTGAAAAGCGAGGAGATAAAGTTCTAGGTGAATTATTATTCAGTTCGGGTAAATATCTTTTTAATAATTCAGGCGTAATAAAGTTACTATTAGTTTGATTCCCTAAATCGACTAGCATTTGATTGTAGTGATCTTGATTTTGTGCGATCCAAATTTGTCTTGCAGCCGGCGCCATCGCTTGCAGGGCACGAGCCATTTGATACGCTCCACCAAAACGTGATCCGATTTGAGAAGCTTGTTGAGCTTTTATGAGTGCATCCAACGGTGCTAATTGCGTTGCTTGTTTGGTTTTTGCTGTTTGAGCTTGCAAATAGGGTATTTGTGCTGATTGATAGGCCAGTTTGGTTTGCATGGTTTCTGGCGCAGACTGTAATTGGATGTGTGATAAAGCATTGGCTAATTGTTGTTTCTGTAAATTCTCTTGTTCATTGCTTTTTAGAAAATGATTTTGAATAAAGTGTTGAACTAAATTTTGGCCAGTAGCCAACCCTATTCCTAAGGGATTAGCTTGCGCAGAAGATAAAATGGGAAACTGTTGAACGGGTATCGCCATTATTTCTTTTTTTATAAAAATCCACCCGCCAATCCCAATAGCATTCCTAATAATTGTTGATTGGATTGGTTTTGATTGGCAGCCGTGGAATACGCTAAATTGCCTTGTGACATTAATGCATTACTTAAGTTTTCGCCTAAATTATTAGATGCATCAAAACCCATGTTATAAATGCTCTGTTTACCTGTTAAACCTTGTCCATATAAACCTAAAACATGACTTAAGTAGCTATTGAAATCTTGGTTCGCCAATTGACCGGCAGATTGCTGTGCTTGTTGTTGCTGCATCGGACTCCCTAACATTCCTTTCGCTGCAGCTGCTCGATTACCTGCATTCAGTGTTTGATTTAGTTGAAATTGATAACCTGGAGATTCATGGTAGCCTTGACCGAGTTTATTTAAAAAATTACCGGGATCATTGAGTAAATGATCATATTGTTCTTGTAATTGCGGATAAACCGCATTACCCCTGTCAGCATAAGGTTTTAAATACTGCTTTAAGATATCCGGTATTTGGTTGTAATAATTACTCGCTTGATTAGCGGAATCATTACCACCCCATAAAAAGTTGCCAATATCACCAAAAACACTCATACCTTAATCCAATTGAATGACTTTAAATTGACCCTTAACATTGCCTTTAAATTGCTGAGTATTCGCATCATAGATTAACGTACCGGTTTTATTGGCTTGATTTAATTGGGTAATGATGGAAGTCGGTTTTAAAGGCAACTGAAAACCTTCATCTGATAAATGGGTTTGTAGCAAGCTGGTGAGTTGTTGTAACCATAAACTCCAAGCGGCTGTCCATTGTCCTTGTTCATTAATCGGTTTCTCCTGCGGTAAATTTGGAATCTTCATGTGATACTCAAGAGACCATTGCCCACCACAAAACGATCCGGACCCCAAAAGCGGCATTGTAAAGTGAGATCATTAGCACGTCCTAACTGCCACCAACTCAACTGATTTTGTCGATAGGCTAAAGGGTTTAGGATTTTGGATAGAACCGAACTAAAGCTGATTCCTCCATCTTTGGATAAAGATAAATCCACCCGTTGTAATGTTTGGCTATGGCCTTGTTCCATGTTAAGTGACAATCGTTGTATCGTAAAAAAGCCATTATCTGCAGAGCGAATAGGCGGCGTTATTCTAATTCTTGGAATTTCCTTGCCATCCGCTTCGGTATAGCGAGAATTTAATTCATACACATGACCGTCAATAAAACTAATAAAATAATAGCTGCCATTATAGTAAACGGCCTTTTTAGCAATGTGCGCATCCATGGCTTCATTGGTCAATGTAAAAAAGAGTTGGGTACTAAAATCATAGGCATAGGTTAAGTTATCTTCAGGAAAAGTAATTTGATAAAGCAAATGACCATCTTGTTTGAATAAAAAACCATAGGCATTATTTGAGTTTTTTAGCTCAGAAAATTTAAAGTTAATTCCCTCGGTGGAGATTTGTTGAATCGCGCCTCCATTACTTAACATAATGACAGGTCCCGATTTCTCATTACGGCCTAACCAAACAACAAATTCATCGCTGCTTGCAATGGTTGCTGGATTTAAACAGCCATAATCAATGTTAAAACTGGAAGCGCGTTGATAAGGAAATAAGTTTAAACCGATATCCGACCAACATTCATTGACTATCGATCCCATGACAAAGAGCGTATTGCCGCGTCCAGGCAAAGGAATCACCGCTAAGGGATTATCGGCTTTGGTTTGAAATTCACCGACATGACTGCTATCTGCCGGCCAATGCAAACTATTTTCCTCATCACATAGCCGCCATTCGGCATGTTCACTATCGGGTGCAAGAAAGCGACCGTTATGATACGCAATAAAGCCCGGAACAAAGTCTAATTCTGCTTTTTTAAACGTTGAATCACGGACATTAAAAATAAATATATCTTTCTGATCACAGATTGCAATCTCCTCTTTTTTGTTTTCAGCAATTAATACATCGCCTGTAAAGGTTTCTAAACTACCAATAC
>CASFML010000031.1 GCA_949295795.1 uncultured Gammaproteobacteria bacterium
ATTGCACGTTATGCGATGGGCGGGTAAGTCAACGGTTTAATGGCCTATTTGAATTACTCGCAGTAATAAAATTTTCGAGTAAGTTTAAACCGCCTGCTAAAATAACTAAATAATTGTCTATCAATTGTTGGTGTTGAGCGGATATATTTGAAGCGCCTTTAAAAAAATTAGAAGTAATTAACCATTTATTTCCGTCATTGATTCGAAAGTTAGGGTTAATAGTTTTTTTTATTTGATCTAAACTTAGTTTGATACCTCCTAAATTTGAGATAAAAAGTTTATTCTCATCTGATTCATTTTCATTGTTACCTAGATTTGATAGTAGATTATCCAGTAAAGTGTTTAAATGGTTAATATCTTCATTTATTTTATTATAAAGATTTCTTTCAAATTTACTTTCTTTGAACGTCTTAACATCCTTGCAAAGTTGTCTACAGTTTGCTAGTAAGGTTGTTGATTTATCATGGTAGGACATAATTGTTTATTTTTAAAACCGATAGTATATATCTGAAAAGTATAGGGCTTGTATATTAAGAGAGACTTAAAAGGAGGCAAAAAAATGGGGAAAAATGCTAAAAATCCCGCGTTTATCATTCTGGATCGGGATGGAGTGATTAATTTCGAGTCTAAGGACTATATCAAGACCCCTGAGGAATGGCTACCGATTCCGGGTAGTTTAGAAGCTATTAGTCTGTTAACAAAGGCAGGCTATACCATTGCGGTGGCGACGAATCAATCAGGTGTCGGTCGTGGGTTTTATACTGAAGCAGATTTAGCGCTTATTAATCAGAAGATGTTAGAAAGTGTAAAAGCGTTAGGAGGCAAGGTGGATAAGGTGTTCTATTGTCCGCATCTGCCAGAAGATCACTGCAATTGTCGTAAGCCGGACATTGGCTTATTTAAACAAATTGCTGACTATTATCAACTCGATCTAAAGGGCATTTTTGCTATTGGCGATTCCTTACGAGATATCAAAGCCGCAATGAAAGTGGGTTGTGAACCGATCTTGGTTTTAACCGGTAATGGCGAACAAACACTGTTAAATAACCGCGAACTCGTGGATGAGATTCCGGTATTTCCTGATCTACTCAGTGCTGTAAAGAAATTACTACAGGAAGAACAGCATGTCTAAGCCAAAACGTATCTATAGTTGTCAATCCTGTGGTGGCCAGTTTTTGCAGTGGTCAGGTCAATGTGGTGAATGCCAAGCCTGGAATAGCCTATTAGAAGAAAGCACATCACGCTCATCCCGCACACTCCCGCGTGCGAACGGATACGCCGCAGTCGATGCCAAAATAACGGATTTGGCTAGCATACACTTTAGTGAAATAGAGCGATTTTCTTCAAGAATAAAAGAATTAGATAGAGTTTTAGGTGGAGGGATAGTCCCAGGTTCAGTGATACTGATGGGGGGTGATCCCGGTATAGGAAAGTCGACTTTATTATTACAAAGTCTTTGCCAATTGAGTGAACAGCATGCGGTGCTTTATATCACTGGAGAAGAATCACTACAACAGGTGGCCTTACGTGCCCAGCGTTTAGAATTACCCCAAAAGAGCATTCGTTTACTGACTGAAACTCGCATTGAAAGTATTTTAACGCATGCTTTACAAGAAAAGCCCCAAGTTTTGGTCATCGATTCAATACAAACCATGCATACTGATTTATTGCAGTCGGCGCCAGGTGCGGTAGGGCAAGTTCGTGAAAGTGCTATGCAATTGACGCGCCTGGCCAAACAAACCGGTATTGCTTTATTTTTGGTGGGACATGTGACTAAGGATGGAACACTGGCAGGCCCTCGTGTTTTAGAACATATGGTAGATACGGTTTTATATTTTGAGGGGGAAGCAGATAGTCGACATCGTTTAATTCGATCGGTTAAAAATCGCTTTGGGGCGGTTAATGAATTGGGTGTGTTTGTGATGACTGAGAAAGGCCTGCGTGAGGTGAGCAACCCTTCGGCCATGTTATTGTCGAGATCTGGCTTAACGGTTTCAGGAAGTTTAGTGACGGCGACCTGGCAGGGTAGTCGTCCGTTATTGGTGGAAGTACAAGCCTTGGTGGATAATAGTCATTTAGGCAATCCACGCCGAGTGACAGTGGGCCTAGAAAGTAATCGTCTTGCTATGTTGTTAGCCGTCTTACATCGACATGCCGGTATTATGACCTACGATCAAGATGTATTTATAAATGTGGTGGGAGGTGTGCGTTTATTGGAAACGAGTGCGGATTTACCCGTTTTATTAGCAGTATTATCAAGTTTACGGAATAAACCTTTTCCCGAGAATTGTTTGGTGTTTGGTGAGGTGGGTTTATCTGGAGAAATTCGTCCGGTACCGAATGGTCAAGAACGGTTGCGCGATGCTGCTAAACATGGCTTTAAATCGGCAATTATTCCTAAGGCGAATATGAGCAAACAAACAATAGAGGGTATGACGGTTTTCCCCGTTGCACAATTAACAGAAGCTTTAGATACTGCACGCCAGATAAGTATGTTTGAAAATGTAAAATAAATTTAAAAAATAATTTAATATATTATTTGAGAATTGAAGGGCCAAGTGGATTAAAAATAATAAAAAATAATAAATGGGACTTCGAGTATTATGAAAATTTTATTATTGGGTAATAGTCTAAATACTATGATCCAATTTCGTTGGGATGTTATAAAATATTTAGCAAATAGCCATCAAATTTATATAGTCTGTCCTTTAGATAAAGAAAATTATCAATTAAATTATCAACATAAGAATGTTTTTTTCTTTAATATTAGCTTTTGTCGCTCCATCAATGTTTTTAAAGATTTAGTGACGCTTATTCAGTTTTCTAAAATTATAAAAAACATTAATCCCGATATTATTTTTTCTTATTCGTTGAAATCTAGTTTTTTTTCTATGTTGGGTAATTGGAAAATACCCAATTATTATTTTATTACCGGTTTAGGTAGTAGTCTTATCCATAAATATAAATTTTTCATTGATACAACCCTTTATCTATCCACACATTTGCGAAAATTAATTATAAGGCATAAAGATTTTTTTATTTTTTTAAATACCGATGACAGAGATTATTTTATTCAAAAAAACCTTTGCAAACGAAAATATGCTATGGTTTTTCCTGGAGAAGGTGTGAATTTAGAATATTTTAGATTCTCTGCTATTGATAAACATCAAGAATCCATTTCGTTTTTGTTTATTGGTCGACTGATTAAAGATAAAGGTATTGTTGAGCTGATGGAAGCCTGTAAACAATTAAAAAATAATCATATTTCATTTAAATGTACGGCTATTGCTCCTTATGATCCCTATAACCCTACGAGTTTACATACGATGGATTTAAATGATTTTCAAAAAATCGGTATTAATTACTTATCCTTTGTGGAGGATGTCAGGCCCTATATTAAAGCCTGCGATGTATTTGTTCTACCAAGCTATTCAGAAGGCTTACCTAGAGTATTACTGGAAAGCATGGCTATCGGTCGAGCTATTATTACTACCGATGCGCATGGTTGTAAGGAATTGGTTAGCAATGACAATGGATTAGTGGTGAAGGCTAGAGATTCTTGCAGTTTGTATGATGCAATGCTTCAAATGTCAATGAAAACCCAGCAAGAATTGACCCAGCTAGGGTTAGCGGGGTATAAAAAGGTTAAAGAACATTATTCTTTATCTAATGTAATAAATAATTATCAAACGTTAATAGAGAATAAAGCAAATAAAGAATAGGTAAAGCTCGAAATAACGACCTAGGAAGTTTATTATAAAAATAACCGCTAATCCAAGCAGATTCTTTAAGCGATTTTATCCAAGCTGTTTTATATTTTATATCAGTAGGATAAGTTTGTGTCGCATTGCCTAGACCAAATTCCTCATCAAATTTATGATTCTGATAAACAAATAGTTGAAAGGCTTGTGGATTCCATATTATTTGTCTGGCAATTTTCTTGCATTTTCTATATCGGAATTGATCATTCAATGGATAGGGCGATAGATCCTTTAGAACGGATTGCTGGAAGGTTTCTATTATTTTTTCTAGGATAACTTTTTCAGATTTACTACGTTGAATTTCTGGTATTACTTTATGATTATCATCATGCCTATATCTTTTAACTGATCCAAGCATTGGCGTGCATAACATTTCCAACGGTAAGACAAATCGCATTAAGCTTGTTAGCGGTTGAATAAATCTTCCAGTATTTGCATTAAATAAAAAGCCCTTTTTAAAAGGATTGGCTGGAATCAATTTTCCTCTAAAACGATGTAAACCTAAATAGAAACCATAGATAGAATGTTCTGGAAAAATTAAACTAAGATTATCTTGTATACTACCCCGCCAACCAATATCCACAACACCTATCCTGGTATCGTTTAAAAAATCATTTTGTTTAAGATAGGCTGTCAATAATTCTCTTTTAGACTTAATCGATTTCCTAATAATGAAATCTATATGATTGTTTTTTAAATAGTGCTTAAAAATAGGATTAGTAGCGATATTAGAAATTTCGCTATCAAAATTTTCACCATATTCCTGTTGATATATTTTCTGTAAAGATTCATCTTCAATATCCAAGGATTTAAAGAAGGTTCGAGGTGATTGATGTGGATAAATATTCCATAAGCGTTGAAAAGGATTTTCAAGATCAAGGTCCACCGAGGGTAAGAAGGTTGCAATTCGACTGACTGAAAGCAGATGACACTCGATATCGGGATATAGATTAAACCTTTTTTGCAACGCTTTGACTAACTCTATAAAGAAAGCGCCTTCTCTCGTAAAAAAAAATAATTTTTTTATATTTTGTTGATGACAATGATAAAGCAACCAATATGAAAATTCATGAAACAAAAAACTCCATTTTTTAGCATAAACCTGGGTTTGAGCAATCAGTTGATTATTTTTATTTATTGACATGATTAAACCTTATATAGTTTTTTATTCCAAGCAATTTCCGAAAGAATAATTTCCTTATAAGGATCTTGGAATAAAGATTTCCAAGCGAATGATTTTATAAGTGTATTGTCGGCGACTGAATAGGGAATGTCACCGTTTCTACGATTCCCTATTCTATAGCTTAATGGCCGATGGGATAGGGAGTTGACGCGTTGAATTAATTCAAGAATGGATAAACCTTTACCATAACCTACATTAATCGTTAAATTTGTTTGTTGATTGGATAGATTGAAGTCATTAATAGCCATAATATGCGCATGAGCGATATCCATGACATGGATATAATCTCTTATACAGGTACCATCAGGCGTATTGAAATCATTACCATTGACAGTAATATTTAATTTATTTAAAGCGATATTACGACAAATGAGTGGAATGAGTGCGCCCGAAGTTCGATTAAAATTACCAACTGTTAACGACTGCTCATGTCCAGCCACATTAAAATAGCGTAGGATAGTGAGTTGCATTGCATATTGCAGAGCTAAATGACTTAACGCTAATTCAGCGATATATTTAGATTTACCATACGGATGGCTAGGATTTAGTTCTTGATTTTCATTGATTATGGGCTTATTGGATGCTCCATAGACGGCTGCCGTAGATGAAAAAATAAAATGTTTAACTGCATGTTGACCACAAATTTTTATTAAATTAACGGAATTTAATAGATTTTCCTCGTAATAAAGTTCGGGATGCTGGATAGATTCTTCCACTGAGGTTTTTGCAGCGAGGTGCATGACAATACTGATTGGGTATCGATTAAATACTTCTTCTAAAAAGTTATTATCTGCAATATCACCTATCTCATAAATAACCCCTTCTAACCTATTATCACGATGGCCGGTCGACAGATTGTCTACAACGATAATTTTGAATCCTTGTTTTTTGAGTAATAACGTAACATGGCTACCGATATAACCACAACCGCCCGTAATTAAAATAGGGTTATTCATATTTGTAACCCAACTTATTAAGTGTTAAATAATAGATTTGTTTGAGATTATTTAATTTGGGATGTTTTTTAAATAAATATTTCAATACTGATCTCAATTTATAAGTTATTTGATAGGAAATAGGTTGTTTTTTTATTGCCATTTCATATTGTTTATAGGCTAAAGTTATCTTTTTAGCTATTACATGTTGATCTAGTTGAACGGGAGTATCAATTAAATTATTTAAACATTGATGAAACTTATTGCTTGATTGTTCCCAACTTAACCATGATTTAGCTGTTTCTAAAGCACCCGCTTTAAGCTTATTTAAGTAGTGTTTATCTTGAATTAATAACTGTATGGCTTGAGTCACGCTTTCTTCATCATCTGTTTTAACTACAATTCCATTGTAATGGTTTTTAATATATTCATCATGGCCGGTTACATCATAGACAATGCAAGTTCCTCCACAATGAAAAATTTCTAGGGGGGGAGCAAACATTCCCTCTACATAAGATAATTTAACTAAAACATCACAGGAACGATAAACTTCAGCAGCTTTTTCAATAGATAAACAAGAAAAGATTTTATCGACGTTTTTATAATGAGAAACTTTACTGCTGGTTAACCACCAGAGTTCAATATTAGGAACTTTTGCGCAAAGTGCTAAGGTTTTTTCAGTATTTTTGAAGGGGACACCTAAAGGTCCTTCAACTAAAATACGAAGTTTTTGAGTATTTTTATTTAATAAGGAAGGAGTTTTTTCAGAATAAATATCTTTTCTAACCCCATTATAGGCTAGTTGTGCATTGCTTCCATAATGTTTGTAAAGATAATGCTTGATCCAAGTTGCTTCAGTAATTACTGGGAGATTAAAAGTATAAGTTGAATTAACAAGATAGCATAATGGAGTATCTAAGGGATCATAAAATTTGGATTCTATAGACTGGATAAAATATACAAAATTTTTTGTGTAAAGCTTAGGTAGATAAAAAATGGTTTTCCACCAGGTGAAAATAGCTAAATCATATTTCGTTTTATTAATATCCTTGATAGGTATAAAATGAAGTTGTTTTAAACCCGGATGCCATGGCGTATCACTTTCTAGTAATGAGCTAAATTCTTCGAACGCTATACAAGCTAATGTGACATTAAGTCCGATGCTTTGTAAATAAAGGGCATGTTGAAGAATGACATACGTACCTCCAGAGATATTTGCGCTACCCATTAAAAATAAAATCTTTTTCATCTTTTAAATCTCAAAATGGGTTTTAAATAGAATAAGTAGCACTTATATAAACATACTAAAGATCCAAGGCCTTCCCTTGAAAGTCTCCACGAAAGCCAAAATGTTGATTGTCTATAAATTTTGGGGGATTTTAACAGATTAAATAAATTTTTAATGGGTTGTTTAAGTGGTATATTGCAACCTATTGGGCTATAAGTAAATAATCCAAAATTTTCAAAAAATTGAATCTCCGTAAACCAATCTATTTCTTTTTTATTGGGTGAAATTATTTTTGTTTGATGTAAACGTTTTGCGTAATTTTCAAGAGTCTTCAATTCTAATGAATAATGGTCTAACAGTATTAATATTTTGAAAAAATTTTCAAATATTTTTTTCTGAATTGAGAAAATTTTTTGATGGAAAAGTTTTTTTTCCTTATTTTTATATTCTAAATTGACAATTATTTCGTGATTATCTTTGCGGGTGTATTCTTTTACGCTGCCGTGGTCGGCAGTTAAAATAAGTTCAAATAAAGAAAGGTTTTCAATAAAAACCCAATAATTTCTATTTTTGCGTCTAAAATCAAATAAAATACCTTCTTTAGAATTATGTGAGTGTATTGCGCCTGGGGAAGCTAAGCCTAAGTAGTAACCATGCAAACGTTTTTTAGGAAAAATTTTATTTAAATTATCTTGTATCGATCCTTTCCAACCTATATCAAATAAAAATAATCGTTTAGCTTTTAATGGGAAATTTATACTTTGTAAGTAATCTAAAAAATTATTTCGTTGTTTTTTTCTAAATTTTTTATAATATTTGATAAATTGAGAATCTTTTTTTAAACGCGTAAAATATTCTGACGAAGGTAAATGTGGTTGAATAAGTTCGATATCAATGCCTAAGTTATTACATATCTGACTAATTTTTTCAATCTCAAAATTATATGACATGGCAAATTGTTTAATCGATATATTGGTATATTCACGAAAAAGAGTGTTAAATGTTTCATTTTTTAATTCACTTAGACTGGCAGCCGCAGTTGAGCGTCTTGAAACTAATAAATAACTGGTAATAATTGGTAGGTGAGTAGATTCACCATGAATAAAGGTTTGATATTGATTAAAAAGATCTTGTAAAATTTTTCCTTCTCTTGAAAAAAAATATAGTTTCTTAATTTTCTGTTTTATACAATGATGGTAAGTTTTACTTATGGCAATTAATAATAGTAAAGATAAGTGATCAAATAAACTTTTTTCTGGATGATTGATAAGTTGATCGATTTGAGCAATACATTCTTTTTTAGATAAAGACGAATGTTGTTGATTATAAAATAATTGTTGCTGTTTTCTTTCTATGTAAAATGTCTTAAATCCGAATTTTTTTGCCATAACAATATCGGACTCATAATTATCCCCTAACATTAAAATATTTGGGGAATTACATAATTCCGGATTAGAAATAATGGCTTGATATAGCTGACCAGATCGTTTTGTTTTCATAAAGTCGCACGAAATAATTAAATGATCGTAGATATCATGAATGTTATGATGAGTTAACATATTGCTAACTAAATCGCTATTCATGTAAAAATCACTTAACAGAATTATTTTTTTTCCTTTATTTTTTTGTTTTCTTAAAAAATCAATAATTTTTCTATCAGGTATTTGATACTGGTATTCGATAATTAATTCAAGAGCTTGGTGTTGAATATAAAATTCGTTCTTAGAAAGATAAATCTTTGTTGAATATTTTTTTTTAAGTAATTCATATACGGTAGAAATTACAGTAGCATAATTGATTTCTTTTTCTCCATAGGCGATTTTGGAGCCTTCATAGCAATAGTGCTCGGCTTTTTTTCTAATTAGATAAAAATTTTTTGAGGATATTTCAGGGAAAAGAATGTTTAACCGGTTTGCAACAAGCTTTTTGATACTTTCAGGATGAATTTTTCTACAAATAATGGTATCAAATATGTCAGAAATAATAATATCAACAGAATGATTGTGAATTATAGTATTGAGTGGTTTGAGGTCTATATTATCTAATATCATAGAGGTTTCCTTTTCGGTATAGAAACATATCAATTTCTTCTATGGTAAAAGATTGAATGGCGGTAATTAATACTGAAAGTGTATAATTTATGTGGAAATGTCGATCATTTAACATTATGCAGGGAACCATATTTTACTCGAATCTTATTCTTTTTATTTAAAGTAATTTCTATGTGCTTAATTGATAGAAAATGATTAAATTTAATTTGGAATAAGTGTGCGAACTTATTTATCTGGCATTCTTAATTTAAATGATTCTGGTGGCTATGGGTGGGCTCGAACCACCGACACCAGCATTATGAATGCTGTGCTCTAACCAACTGAGCTACATAGCCTAAACCTTTTCAATTCCAATCGACTTGTTGTGCTCCTTTCTGCGCTACGCGGCCCTGCTTCGCTTGAA
>CASFML010000032.1 GCA_949295795.1 uncultured Gammaproteobacteria bacterium
CTCTTTCTCTGTAACTAATTCTAATTGATCGATCCGCTCTCTAGGATTCGCAACGATCCCTTCTAACACTTGCACAAAATGCAAAGCTAATTGTTGGATGAAATTAGCGTCAAAAAAATTTAAACTATAATCAATGGCAAATTCTAAATGCTGCTTATTGTCTGAATTTATATTTTCATACAAAAATAATAATCCATCTCTAACTTCTTCATAAGCAGTATCATTAATAGGTTGGATAAGAATGTTTTTTAATGCTCGCTCATCCCATCTAAAAAAAGAAGTTTGGCCTAAATTGACATTGAAGGGAAATTTTAGACCAGGATGATTTATTCTAAGTTTAACTAATAATTTTTCAATTAAAGGATAATTTTGGTATTTCCTATCCTTTATTCTCTGTTGAGTTATATTAAATAAGATTTCATTAAAATTTAATTCTTTGGATAGCTGAATTCGTAGTCCTAATTCATTAACAAAAAAACCAAACAACTGCTTATTATATTTATTTTTAGGACGAACATTCGTAGCGTAACCTAAACTAATATCAGATTGCCCAAAATATCGATAGAGTAAAATGCTAATAACAGCAGCAAATATATTAAATAAACTTGTATTTTCAGAAATTGTTAATTTTTTTAGTGCAGAAACTAAATTTATTGGTAACTGAAGCCAAAAACGCTCCGTTCCAAGATTCTTAGAGGTAGATTTTTTTAAGCTATTGAACTCGATTTGGCAAAATGCATTATCAAATTTGGTTTTCCAATAATTGTCGGCTTCAGAACTTTTTAAATCAAGTTCAAGAGTATTATTATATTGTTCAGTAGGTTTATACTGAGACTCAGCCTCAATTTTTAATTTTTCGACTTGTCCGCCATTATAAACACGAGAAAATAAATTCAGAAATATCTCAATAGAGTATGCGTCACCTAATATATGCGGCATTACAAAAACGAAAAAATAACCTGTTTTAGAAAACTTTATTAGATTACAGTTGAATAAATATGGCTTTGTAAAATCAAAAGATTTTGCTAATAATTCCATTCGGTATTGATTAGCAAGTTTTTCAAGTTGTTGTGGATTTGAATGATTACTTTGTGTTAAATCAATAAAATCTACCCGAAAGTCACTTCGGGATAATATTTTTTTGTAAGGAATACCTTCTTCTTCGACAAAGTAAGTTCTAAACGCATCAAAAAAATTAGTAGTTGTTGAAAAAGCAAGATTTAAGCGTTCAATATCAATTAAACCATTAAATCTATATTGAATATTTAAGTTATTTGGAAGATTAGGTTGTAATTTCCATTCAACCCATAACCTCGATTCCTCGAAAGTCAAAGGTAAAGATTTCATATTTTGTATATTTAGTTTTGGACTTGTTATATTATCATTTAAATTGATATAATAAAATGATAATATCAAAATTATTCATAAATAATATATTTGTAGGTTTTAAACTTACAAATAGACTTGAACTAATTCTCTAGGAAAAAGTAAAACGTCTGGAAGGATACCATCAAACGGGAAAAGACTACTTCAAATTCAAGTTATATAAATGATTTTTTGTAGGTTTTGTACTTACAAATAGACAGGAACTAATTCTTTAGGAAAATGTAAACCGTCTGGGACGATAACCAAAACAGGAAAAAAACTATTTCAAATTTAAGTTATAAATACAGCATTATTTTTTAAAATATGAATAAAATTTTATGGAGAAAACCTCCAAAAAAACTACAGGTTGATCGTTCTGAATTACATGTTTGGCAAATTGAATATGATATTAAATATCTCTATGCATCATTAATTTCTCTGCTTTCATTTGAAGAAATCCATGAGGCTAACACTTTTTTTTTAAAAAAGGATTATCGTCGATACCAAATTTCTCACGGGATAAAACGATTAATTTTGGCTAAATATTTAAATACATCTCCTAAATCAATAATTTTTGATTGCAATAATTACGGGAAACCTGTTATTGCTTTATGGCAAAATCCTCTCAATTTACAGTTTAACATATCACATTCAAATAACTTAATTCTTATGGCTATTACAATAAAGGATGATATAGGCATCGATGTAGAATATAATCAGAAAGAACTTTGTGAAAATGAATTGATTAGCGCTATTTGTTCATCTAAAGAACAATTATTTTTCTCAAATTTGAATGATACACAGGAAAAGAAAATGGCATTTTATCGTTGTTGGACTAGAAAAGAAGCGTATTTAAAGGCTATCGGGATTGGTTTAATAACAAATCTTAAAAATATTTCTGTAGATCTGAACGAGTTTCCAGCTAATAAGTGGATAAGTTTCCATAATTCATTAGAGCGAGAAACAGAAGTTCAATGGAAACTTTTCCCAATTAATGTAGGTAAATCTTACACGGGTTCAATAATTGCTACATCACATCAAAAAAACTTGATTAGTTATAATGCCGAATATCTTTTAAATAGTTAAATTTTTTTATTTAAAAATGGAATAGTTCAGACTTGATGTGACACAAAAGAATGAGCAAGGTTACCTGTTTTGAGAAGTCGAAAAACCTTTGCACAGTACAAAAAAGTCAAAGTGGATTTGCAATGAAGGATTTTGACGAGATTAAGAGATTCAAGCATTCTCTAAAAACATCGGTAATTTGAAAAGGATTAATAATAAGGTCACGAATAACATCGAAGCCGTATCGAAAGTTGCTCTTATAGCTTGAATTCACCAAAGGTGGATTCAGATCAGAATTCTCATTGTTATTTTAACTACCTAGATTTAGCCTTTTTATTGGCTACTTCTTCGATAGTAGTTTACAAAAAATTTGCACTCAAATTCTGAACGTGCCTTTATCTCAAAAACCTTTAAGGATAGCAGCTTCTTGTAAAGCTGTTTGACGTTCTGCCTGATTATCTGCATTAAAAAAATTTATTCCGCGTTTCCCCCATTGGATTCTTATTGTTGGAGCTTGTTCTCCAAATAACTCTTGCATACGCTGAAGGGAAACACTAGTTTGTTTACCTGTTCCTATACGTTTAGCAAGTTCCCTTCGTTCCTCTGCTAATGTTTCATAATCTCTTCGGGCTTTTTCTGCTGCTAAGAATCTTTCATTTTTCATTTCTCTAACTAAAGGTGAATCTAACAATTCGTAAATAAATTGAAACAACTTTTGGATAAAATTAATTTTGTTTTCATTTGGCTCGCTTATAGATTGGGGAAATTTTTGAATTATTAAATCTAGCTCAGTTATTGGATTTTTACCTAAGTTATGATAATTGTCGTTATAAAAATTACGGAATTTTCTATGAATTCCTCCATCACGAGTAGGAACTTCATGAATTTTCTCGATAACGTTTAGCTGTATTAATTTTTTAAGTGCTTTAATTCTATTTTCAGCTAAAAATTCTTGTAATTGGATAGAAAAATTTTCTTTAAATGTTGATTTCATTGAGATTTTATTTATTTCTTCTATATCTATGGAAAAATTCAACAAAGAGGTAATTGCAAGAAACTGCATAATATTAATTGGATAGCGTACATTGGATACTTTATAGTTATCTAGAATACGATTTAAAATCTGGAAGGAAAAATCTTCTTCTTTTATATCTTTGGTTAAAAATGTCCCTTCAGTTTTTAAGCTTATAAAAGTAATCGATTATTTTGTCTATCAAAATTGACCATGGTTGATTCGTAGATTGCAGAAAAAGCTCTGCATCTTTAATATTCTCATTTTTTAAAATTTTATTAAGCTCTGTGTCAATATCATATTTTCTTTGTAAAGAACTTTCTTCTTTAGCTCCGTTTGTAGAAACAAGATTAGCTAACTAATTGAATAGAAAATTTAAAACTGGCGTTTGATCGTTATTTTCTACCCCATCTGTAAGCAATAACTGTCTTAATATTTGCAGCTGGTATTCTTCCAGTGTACTTATAACTGTAGCTATAATTTTTTTTGAAAACTCAATTAACTTAACGTTATTTTTAGAATGCTCTTCTAAAATAGCAAACAAATCAGATAATTTATTTAAAGGGAAATTTTGCGAATCTTCTTTCTTTTTTAAATCATTAACAAATTCTCGACATTTAAAATAAAAACGTTCAGGTTTTTTAGAAGATAGTAGCGAAAAAATAGATTCCATCGCTTTGGCAGCATATGGTCCAAGTGGTCCAAGATTGATCTTTTCATTTTAGCAATTTCGTTATTGATTTGCTCTAATTTTATAGCTAAATCCTTAATTTAGCCTTAAGGGGCAGCTCTATTATTTTAGCAAACTTCAGGGAAAGATGACGTAAATGTTTATATAAACTACCACCCTTCTGCTTGTCTTTCAAAATATATTGATAAATACATTCATGACTTATTGAAAACAAATTGTGACGTTTTGTATAACCACTAATTTGCTCAGGACTCCATTGGAATTGAAGTTTCTCATCAATAAATTTTTCAACTACTTTAGTTAATTTAATATGTTTCGGTTTATTCTTATGTCTTTCATTGGCATAAGTCTGAGCATAATGTGTTTTATATTACCGCGTTAATCTTGATCGTAAATATTTTAACACTTTATTTTCTTGCTCGAGAAGTGCAACGACTATCTTTCGACGTGGAAAACGAAAGATAAAGGTTTGATTAACTAAAAAAACTCGATTATCCCACCTTCCCCGACACAGATTATTTCCTGAAAAGGCAACAATTCTGGGAACTGTGATTTCAAACAGTCCTTTACTTGCTCCGTATTAAGAGGGATATCTGCATCCCAAGCTTCAGAAGACATAGTTATTCAAGGTTAATTTTTTTAGTGTATCAAAATTTGCTTGTGCAATCGCGTCTAAGTTGGCGGTAATTTTTTCTATTAGCTTATTTCCCTAACCATAAATTTTGACTTAGATTTCTGAGTAAGTCGTTTTTAACCCATGTAATAAGCTTAATCAAGTTGCTCAGACTCGTTCAGCCACCGTTTTATATCACAAAAAATTTGATATAAAAATTTACCTTTACTGTATATTTTTTTTAAAATTAGGGTCAATTCCTGTCTTTTTAATACCTTTAAGAAATTGACATTTATTTTGAAAATTGCTTATATATTTTACAATAAAAATTAAAAGGAGTTAGCATTATAGTGAAATTAATCTCACACAAAAAATTATCTTCACATACTCATCTTAAAAAGTGTTTATTACCCTTTAAAGAACACTTCAAACAATCTAATATATTATCTCGAAATAAGCGTTCGAACGAAAAAACCTTAGAAGAAGCCACTCAAAAAGGAAGATTTGATTATTGGTTATCGCAAGAGGATATTGCCGATATCGCTCGATTGGAATACCGTAATTTTAAGCCTCAAAACAATCTAGAACTTGCAGATTTTGAGATCATCGGTTCTTCAGAACAATTAATGACTCAAGTTGCTTCATTTTTACTTAAAATAAAACATGTGGATATTGCCAGGCATACCTTGATAATTAATCTAGGTGATGCGCATTGGGTTAGCTTAGTGTTCTATCATGAACAAGCCCAAAACACCGCCTACTTTGTCAATTCATTAGGCGATATATTACCTGACAAATATCATTCATTATTCTCAAATTTTAATACAAAACTGATTGATTTAAGTCAATACTGCCATCCACAACAAACCGATCCTTATAATTGTGGTTTATGGGCTTTAGAAAACGCGGCCGATTTAAATCAAATGTTAGATGAAAAATTGTCTATCGATTGGGTTATTTCTCGCTTGAAACGACCCCGCACTTCTGCTTATTTTTCAGAAAGACGCCAATTACTGTCTGAAATATTACGTAATGATTTAGATCGTATTAGAAGATTGATCCAACCCAATCCAACCCTTGCAGAAAAAAAAACCATCATAGGATCGCGCAGACCCTTTGAATATTCATCTGATTTAGAGCCTTTAGCAAAAAAAACAAGGCTTTTGTCTAAACAAGAAAAATTGAGCGTGTATTTAGAAGTATTTGTAGAGGAATTTATGCTCAATTTTGTTAAAAGAGTCGGACTTTATCATCTTACTGCTAAAGAAAATAGAATATCTGAAGAATCTTTTCGGAATGAATTAAAAACAGGAACGACGGGTGCTTTAATTGGTTTTGGAATTGCACAAACGTTTGCAGGCGCACTTCCCGCAATGCTTGCTTCAATACGTACTTTGAGTAGTCATTATTTTACTTCTAAAACTAAAGCACGAAAAATAACCCGTAGTTTATCCAATCTACCCGAAAATAATTTAGATCAAATCTTATCTGAAGCAGGAGTTGCTATTTTTAAAAGTTACGAAAGTCAATTTATGCAGGTCACCGATAAAGCCGGTGATAGGATAGCCATAGAAAAATTGGCAGAAGATGCGGCTGCACGTGCTTTGAATTATATCGCAGAAAACCAAGATTCTGATTTTTTTATCACTACTGAAACCATTACACGAGGTGTAATTTTTGGTAAATCTGAAAAATTCTTTGATCCAAGCTTCAAAAATTTGCGAATTCGAATTTCCGGTAGCCGTATTCATGATAAAGAGGGTAATTCAATTAATAGTGCCAATCTATATGAAAAAACAGGTTTAATGATTGTTAATCCAAAGGATCAATCTGAAAAATTATATCGAGGCAAATCAGCCGATAGTACAAAATACGGATATCGACAGGCCTTAGACTGGGAGATTGAAGAAAATGACTTAAGACGCGATTATAAAGAAAGATATTTTCAAGATTCGACTATATCACCACAAGAAAATCAATTTCAATATTTTTCAAGAAAGTATCAGTATCTAAATTATCCAGAACCCTCATTCATCAAACAAAGTGCGCAGAGTATTCTGCAAAAAATTCTACAACTGTCTGACTCAAATCCCCCAGCAGAGTCTATAAGCAATACCAAAAAAGGGCCTATTCTTTTTAATCTAGGTAAACCTGTAGAAAACTTTAGCGGTAGAAAGGAAGTATTGTCTCAATTACATCAGTTATTGATGGGTAAAAATATTGGGGTGGTAACCCATTTAATGACCCATTTATCGTTAAATTCAGATGCAAAGGAGACACAAACCAAGCTTGGCTTAGCTTCAATCAGTGGTTTAGGGGGAATGGGTAAAACCCAGGTTGCTTTACGCTACGCACAACAATATGCCGCTGAGTATGATAATAATGTGATTTGGATTAATGCTGAAACAAAATATGATATCTCTTTATGCCTAATCGATCTGGCCAATCGATTAGACATTAAAATTAAGGATAATTTTAACAATGTAAAAAATACAAATGAACTTATTCAGGAGGTTTACCGTTTTTTTAATCAAGAAAAAAGCTTATTTATTTTCGATAATGTGGAAAACTACAGAGAATTCGCCGATTTTTTCCCTAAAACCTTAATCGGTAACACACCTACCCTATTGATAACATCGCGTTTTAGTCTTTGGAAAAATATTGCACCGATTTTATCAATCGATATCTTTACCGAGCAAGAAACAAAGGATTTTATTAAGAAGGAATTGCTTATTGATAATAATCAACAAGACAGCAAAATAAAGGAATTACATACTCTATTACAGGGCTTACCTTTAGCGTTACAACAAGCCGTGGCTTACATAACATTGCAAAAGACTATTCAAAATCATTATGGTATTAGTGAATATTTAGATCAATTTAAAGAAAAATCGGAAGAATGTCTTAATTTTGATTTTTTTACTTATAGCAATGATCCTTATGTAAAAACCGTTTTTCTAACTTGGCAATTAACCTTAGAAAAAATAAAACAAACGCCTAAAATAGGCGAAAAAGCCTTAGAAATATTAAATATTATGGGATATATCCATCCGGATCATATTGCAAATAATTTATTTTTACCTTTAGAACATTCAGAAAAATTAGGTGAAGCGATTCATTTATTACGTTCCTACTCTATGATTAACCAACAAAATCAACCGGATATCTCAACCATTCATCGTTTGGTACAACAGGTCGTTCGTATCAATCTGGAAAGAGATGTAGACGCATTTAGAAAAACTGCAGAAAAAATCATAAAAATTACCGAAAATTACTTTAAAGTTAAAGAAACTGAATTACATTATATCCATTTTTTATTGTATATCAGTCAAAATGATGCGCTAGCTTTATCATTAAATTTAGGATACACGCGTAGAAGGGTTCTAGATACATTGGTTTACTCTTTTCATAATATGAATATTTTGACGATCTATGATAATGCGCGTTTAATTATGAATAAAGAGCATTATTATTATTTTATGGGTGAAAGCCTTCATTATTTTCTTAAGCGAGGTTTTCTATTTATACTTTCTGAAACATTGAACTATCTTGAAAAATGTATCATTGAAGAGATTCTTACCTTAGAGGATGTAAAATCAATTCTCGATCATCGGTATAAAGCGGCCGTGAAATTTAAAGGGAGATGGTTAGTTCCTGGCGCTGTAGAAAGAGCTCGACAGTTAGGTGCATTACAATTATTTTTTGAATTTGAGAATAAACTATTTCCACAAACCGACATTCAATGCTTTCCAAGAAAAAAAAGAGACATCATTAATCATTGTATTTCAAGAAGTATTTTCGCTGCCAAGCGAATATCTTCCTATGAATTTGTTAAACAACTCGAATTAGCGGAAAAAATTGCAGAATTTGCATCGCTTGGTTTGTTGTCAAAGGACATGCTGAGCGCATTACTACAAGGAAAATTAAGCAATGTAGCCATGACGCTGAGCTTAATCGGTAGTAGCCGGTTATTAGGCGAATTTTCTCATCAAATGCGCGTTCACGGACAAAGATTGACTGCAATAGAAGAACAACGAATAGCCAAAAATTTAAATCTAAATGACCCTACTTTTAGTATTTTATTTGATGAAGAGGTTCTTTTTACCGATAAGACACTTTTTTTAGGAAATTCACTTAATATTGCAGCCCCTTTTGTTGGAAAAAGTGCATCCCTTTTTAGCAATACTCATTATCTATATAATGCAATATATGCTTATCGTCAAAATAATTCCAAACAGGGGTTACCTGATTTAATTGCAAGCGCTCTCTCTATCGGCATAGATGGAATTCAATCAGGAATCGATGTTGCGGAAGATTTGAGGTTGATTGAAGGAGTTTCAGAATTTTCAGGCCCCCTAGGTGAAATAGCGAGCACCAGTATTTGGTTAACGAGTGAAATAGAACATGCCGTACAGCAAGAGCTAGCCATTGAAAATTATGTTCATTTAGATTGGACGGAAAAAATATGGCAAGGTTTACGCGCTATTGCCCATTATCCTCCTTCAGCTTATATAGAAACGAAGATGTATAATAACAAACTGGTTGATTTTGCTCTCAGCTATTTAAAAAATCAAACTGATCTGCAAGCCTATATCTTTCCCTCAGCACATTCCAATAAGACATTAGAAATCGATAGCCTTGTTTTTCTAAAAAATAAAACCAGGATAAGACCCGCTGATTCAATGCCAGATGGGTTGGATGAAAATAAGGAGAGGAGCCCACTATTTTGTTTATATGGTGTAGAAGAGTCTAAATTTACAGAGGCTGTTAAACAACTTTTTGAACCCTTTTATGAAATTTATCTATGTAAAAAGGCGATTGGCGTAGAGTACACAGAAAACAGAACTGGAAATATTCATTTAATTGCCCTTGGAGAAGGTAATGATCGAATTGAAGGTTCTCCGAATAATCCAACCATCATCCATGTTGATAATGGAAATAAACATTATTTTGGAAGTGATGTAGGAACCTTATTTATTTTAGAAGGCTATGAAATTACTGGCATTATTGTAGGAGGGAAAGGAATTAATATCATTAAATTCGGAAGTGTTCTCATAGATGAGCAACAAACACTTCCATTAATTGATTTTAATGGCTTGATTTGCAGGACAATGTCTCGTCATGTCTGTAAACAAGGCCTTGAGTTTAAACAAATACAACGGATCTTTGGTATAAAAGATCAACCCGATATTTTTTATCTGTCAAAAAAAGATATCAATTATGTGGATGGATTTTCCGGCAAGGATCCTTTTCAGCGAGACCATATATATATAACGACTAAAACAGCCACTAATTTAGAGATCATATTGCGATCGAATACCGTTATTCATGCCTCAGATCGCTATAACGAAACAACCACTATTCTTTATACTTTACATAAAAATCAAACCGGTGAAGCTTGGTTGCATTTTGATTTTTCGGGGCCCATTATGCATCACTTTCAGATTGAATTCCCCTTCGATGCACTTCGCGATATCTTTATTTATCCCCAGGCTTTTAGTTTTCAATTTATCCAACAACAAGCATCCTTTAATTTAACGCTTTGCTTCCCCTTACAAAATACCAAACAATCTCAAGCAGAAATGCTTAATCAGCTATATTATATTTTTCCAAATAATTTACAAGTGAGATTATTTAACCAAAAATACCTTCACATCCTCGAAAATAATCGGAATTTAATTGAAAGTATTCGATATTATTCTTCGATTGCTCAGCAATTAAAAAGAACACTATCTATTCACTTTGCAAAGAATGAAATGTTACAAATGAGTTATGAAAAACACGAGTTTCTTTCTAATGATTTCAAAAAACGAAGTCATCTAATGGCTCAGGGTGAGCAAACCCTTTATCGGATTATTTCGGGCGATCCTCATAACTTTCCTTTACCAGAAATTATCCTCTATAAAAACCATAAACAACCTCTTTTTGCAAATAGCTTAGACTTGACTGAAATTTGGCAGCAAGCGAAACAGCTTTGCCCTAAAAATGATATTTTGCTCCGTGTCTATCAATGCGAACAAGATCTCATTATTAGTGTCGAAGTTAATTATTATTTACTGACAAGTGAATGTGTGCGCCTAGAAAAACGTACTTGGCCAATCACAAAAATAAAATTATATGCCGCTTGTGTTGATAATTGGTATCAAGATCTTGAAATAATTTTACCCAATACCTCATTAGCGATTTTTAGAAAAAAGGATGGTCAATGGTTCCTTGAAAAATATCCCTTAATATTTAATTCAAATAAAGCTATTATTGTTTTAACACTAGAAAATATCGAATTTCAACGAAATATTATCATACTCAAACTTCTCAGCCAGAACCCCTATCATTTTTATTGTCATAATAAAACGGATTTATTTTACCTACCTGTATGGAAAAATAATACTCATGAACTAATGGACGACAATATCATCATTTTTAGTCGTTTTTATCAAGATCAAAAAATGCGAGAGCAAACCCTTGCATCAACACTTCACTTTTTAGATCGCAAAATCATTTTAAAAGAATATCAACAATCAATCGAATTGGCTCAGCAACATTGTCTTAATTTATCGAATAGGATGGCAAGCACGAGGGCGAAACGAGACATTTCAAAGAATATAAAAATGCTTGATCCTGAAACAACGTCATTGATTCAATACAAAAATTCTATAACGCCTAGTAAAACGGTTAGTAAAACGGTAACTTATAAAACAAAAAAAAGGAAACCTATAAAAAAATCAATCAAAAAAATTTCTTATCACGATAAAAATTTTAGAGCATCACTCAACCAAAAATTTACTTCTGAAAAAAATAGCCCGTTGTTACTTAAATCTTCAAACGAGACTGTGAATCCTCACGCAATCTCCTCGATTGATAATTTAGCTCGATTTAATCAACAAAATAACCCATATCCTACGCTTTTCAACAATGCTTCAATCGATCAAACACCCCTTAATTTTTGGAATGCATTTCTTTTGTATACCACATTGTTCAAAAAACCAAAAAAATCTGCAAAAACCTTTAGTAATTCGATGAGTGAAATAGATGAAATTGAACAACGCGTTATGAAGGCTTTAAAAAATAAAGAATTCCATTAAATATAAAAACACAAGCTAGAGACTCGATCAGGTTAAATACTGAATAAGATAAATGTATCGAAAACACCGTCATTACCGCAAAATGCAAAGCCCTACTCGCTTTGCATTCTACCGATAAAGCAATTAAATTTTACACGCTCATTTGATTAGAGTTTGAAAATTTTGGCATAGGTGAAGGACTTGACCTATCCTCATCGACGGCTCCATAACGTTGAGGACAAAAAAAGCTCGCCGCTCTCCTTGGGAAAGGACTTATTAACGGAGTGATTTCGGAAGAGGATTCAGCATTATTACTAGCATCATTGATGCTATGACGAGTAAAAACATTCATTGGCTGTTCCTTAACTAAGAGTACACTTAATTTATCTAAGTTTTCAATAATTTTACAAATCGATTTATACTCCTCACATGTTTGTTTCCAACTTAAAGTTAACTTACTCACTAGTTCAGTTTTTTCATCGAAATAAGCTAACAACACATCAATCGTGCTTACCTTATAACAGTAATCATTTTTCAGATCATTACACAGCTTATTTAATAGTTCATCGCTAGTTTCGCTATTTATTAATTGCATTTCTTTAAATAATTTTAACTTTAATTGCTCTGCAAACTGCATGATCAAAACATTTAAATCTTGTAGGTCGTTGTTGTCTTTAATACCTAAAATACTTTTCAATTGAACTTCACTTGTGTTGGCCAAGGACTCAAGCAATAGTTCGGGTTTCATCAATTGGATACTATCCTTCATTTGATTGAATGCCGCATAAAGATTAGCAACGGTCTTAGCGTCTTCTGCACCACCATATTGCGCAAATTTTTTCAAAACATCATTAAAAAAATCTACCATGGCGGTAAAACCTAAAAAAATTAAACCTGACTTTGCTAATTCAAGCAAAAAAGGACGTAAAAATTCTAATTCGCCCTTAAAATTATCATTAATTAACTGCGCACCTGCGGAATAAGAAAAAGCGGATAAGTACATTGAAATGATAATCAATAACACCGCTGTTTTTGGATAAAGTTTAAAAGACATCGGAATCTTAACCGTATCGTCTTGCCATGCCGTCAAATAATCATAACTATTTTGTAAAGCATTCCCACCAAAAAAGGCTAACAACACGCCTAAGCAATAAATTGAAGGCGCCGAAATCACTCCGCCCCATACTCGATCCCCCGCTAAATGACTCATTTGATTATAGGTACCACCCCAAAATCCTGCACAAGCCAATATCACCCACGATGCGCCGGGAATATAGATCATTTTTTTTAAAAATTTATTTAATCCCCCCGATGGCGGGATAGGCCGATCAGGTGACATAGCCTGAATTCGATCTAATAGCTGCATTAGCAACTGTGTAGGAGGCTGGTCGGCTGGTTGATTTTCTTGGACCTTATTAACTTTGGTAGAGCAACCTGAATTTTTAATGCAATTAATGCTTAAATTTTTTAGTGCTATATCTAAGGGCCCAATCATTCGTTGTTTAATGCCTTGGATAATTAGATTACGAGATGCTTGCTGGTCCTTTTCCTGCTTTTGCTCTTTACTGAGTCGCGGCGTCGCTATTGCTTTAATCACACATTCAAAGGGTAAAAAAGGTAAACGATATAAGGGATTTTTTAAGGCCAATTTAAATGGCAACAAATGTAATAAGGTATTCGTCAAACCCACCATAAGGGCTTGTGATACAGTGACTAATCGAGGTAAACCGGGAATAGGATTAACCACAGTAATAATGATAAAAGGGATGGAAGCAACAAAGGAACCGGCATAGGTTACTGCGTTTTCTGCTAATTTTTGGCCGGGAGTCAACGAATGTTGCAAATAACGCTCTAGCTTTGTTGGAATACTCTCTGCCATTTGTCGATCAAAAAATGAGTTAGTCGCCGACATTAAGACCCCTCCAGCCACTAGCATCGTACCGGCCACGTGATTTATCAGTAAGAAATCACAGGGTATCGATTTATAGCTTGGATCTGCACAGATAGACTCAGCATATGCCTTCGAAGGAACATAATAGAACAGCACACCGCAAATGGCGACCACAAACAAACCAGTTTGTTTAAGGAGTTCTCGAGCTAAACGACTGTGCCCTTCCCCACCCAAATGAAACTTGATGATTGCATTTAATGCATTATTTTCAACTAATACTTTGGCTGCAACTAACTCCGGATCAGTCGGATCGTGTTCTGAGGAATCTTGCTCTATATCAATGCAAAGAGAATTTTCGTAACCTATAACTGTACTTTCAGTACTACTATCGATATCGTGAAGTGAGGATGGCATATGGATCTCCTTTTTTAAATTTATTTTTTATTTTTATTGAGATTTTTTTTAGTTTTTTTAAAAAAAATAATTTTCAGATTTTTTACTGAAACCAACCTTTAGTTTAGAATGAAATTAATTAGATTAATGCGTGAGATAATTTCCCTATATTTATTGTATTATTTAGGTAGCGAGATTTATTTATTCAGATAAACTTTCTAACTTATAACGAACAATATTTTAATTACAAATAATTAAAATTAATTTAGCATAAGTTTTTGATGATTCCAATCTGTTTTTTAAAAAATATAATTTCCTTTTCAGTCATAAAACTAGCCAATGAGTTTGTACTAAGGTAGATTACATAGAAAATTCGCCTTTTCATCGACACCCCTATACTATCCTGTAAAAAATTAAATTTTCTAACTATAAATATGATATCGATTAATCAACTCAGCATGGCTTATGGTGAAAAGCTGTTATTTTATAATGTAAATCTTATTCTATCCGAAAACCGCCGTTATGCCTTAGTCGGTGCCAATGGCACGGGTAAATCTACATTCTTGAAATTATTAACCGGTGCAGAACAACCTATCGAGGGAACATTATCCATTCCAAAGGCCGCGAGTATAGGATGGTTAAAGCAGGATCAATTTCGCTATGAAACGACCCGAATTAGCGATATTGTCATACAGGGCAAACCGGCGTTATGGCAAGCCTTGCAAGAGAAAGATAAGCTATTACAGAGCGATCTCAATAACGAAAAAAATCTTAACCGTTTAGGTAAGCTTGAAGAGGAAATCGTGCGTCTTGAGGGTTACGGTGCTTCGGCCTTTGCAGCCAAGCTGTTAATGGGCTTAGGAATAGCACTTGAATACCATGAAAAACCATTAAGTGCGCTCTCCGGTGGATTTAAACTCCGTGTCTTGCTCGCTCAAGCCCTCTTTCAAGAACCGGATATTTTATTATTAGATGAACCGACCAATCATTTGGATTTTATCTCCATCCTTTGGCTAGAAAAATATTTAAAAACTGAGTTTAGCGGTTTACTGCTGTTTATTTCTCATGATGTCGAATTCATCAATCGTTTGGCCGATCAAATACTTGATGTCGATTATGGTGAAATACGTCAATATAGTGGGCACTATGAAAAATTTCTTGCAGAAAAACAATTAATTATCGAGCAAAAGCTTCAAGAAAAACGCAGTGTAGAACTTAAAATAGCCAGTATGCAGCGTTTTGTAGATAGATTTCGCGCCAGTGCCAACCGGGCGAAGATGGCCCAATCTCGCGTAAAAATGATTGCTAAAATGGAAATCCCGGACATTAAAGAATCTTCGCGATCCTCTCCACTCTTTCAATTTAAATCAATACGTGCTTCTGGCAAATGGGTAATTCGCGTTAAGGGATTAGCCAAAAATTTTAATGAAAAAAAACTTTTTCAACACTTAAACTTTGAGATCAAACGTGGCGAAAAAGTAGCTATTATGGGTGAAAATGGTATTGGGAAATCAACGCTCATTAAAATATTACTTAACATTCTTCCGCCCGATCAAGGCCATGTTGAATGGGGTTATGAAACCCACGTGAGTTATTTTTCTCAGGACCATCATGATTTATTGAACAAGCACGCTAGCGTTTTAGCTTGGTTAGATCACTATGCCGCGGGTAGCAATGAACAATTTATCCGTAAAATCTTGGCTCAAGTATTATTTAATAAAGAGGATGTCGTTAAAGATGTTTTAGCCTTAAGTGGCGGCGAAGCAGCACGTCTCTTATTAGCAAAAATGGTTATAGAATCCGCGAATGTATTAATTCTTGATGAGCCGACTAATCATTTAGATATAGAAGCCACTGCAGCGCTCGCAACAGCCTTGCATCATTATCCTGGCACTCTAATCGTTGTAAGTCATGATCGACATTTTATTAGTAAAGTCGCTAATCGCATCTTATTTATTTCTCACCAAAAAAAGCTGCAGGATGTGAAACATTTAGATGAGATTAATCTAGGCTAAAGCGCAAAATATCACTTTCGCGTAAAATTAGAATCTCGCTTTATAATGGTTTAATTGTACTCCAGTTCCGACAGGCAGGACATAACCAATCAAGTATTTTACTATTAAAACCACAGCTTAAACAACGATAAATAGGTTTATTTTCCATTAATTTTTTAATCAGATCCTTTAAATTGATTAAGTTATTCTTATCCGCCAATGAATAATTTTCTTGTGCCAAATGTAAATCAACTAATTGATATAAACCGAGCAGTGAAGGCCTTATTTGCAATTGCTGAGTCAGAAATTGCAATGCCTTTTGATGATCCTCTTCTTGAATTAGTTTAACAATCGCTAACGACAACGGAGTTTGTGCATGCTCAGCCAAGGTTTCGTGTAAATAATTCAAAAATCCCATTGATCCTGATTGATGCTGTAAATAGCATTGGTTAAGTGGCGCTAAGGTTTCAGTAATATAATCAGGATCTTGTTTTTTAATGGTTTGATAGATAGCAATCGCTTCTTCCCATTTTTCGGCAGTAATCGACAACTTTCCCTTAATTAGATTAGCACGAACACACTGCGCATCATATTTTAAAGCAAGGTCTAAAAGTTTAATCACTTCTCTTTCGCTACCTTGTTTATTTAATAAATTCTGCGCTAATTCACAATAATAATGAGCGATATTTTTGAAAATTTTATTATCCCATTTGGAAATTTTTTTTGCTTGCTTAATGGCGATTTCCCAGCGTTTTTGTTGTTGGTAGATTTCTAATAGATAACGAACAGCGATACGTGCATATTCGCTATCATCATGGTTGATGACTTCAAAAAATAAACGCTCCGCCCTATCTAATAAACCTGCACAATAATAATCTCTTCCTAATGCTAATAAAGCTTGTAATTTTTGAGCGGGAGCGAGATTAGGCCGGGCAATCAAATTTTGATGGAGTCGAATAGCGCGATCGATTTCACCACGCCGACGAAATAATACACCTAAAGCTAAATGGGTTTCTACCGTTTCAATGTCAACCTCAAGTATCTTAATAAAGGTATCAACGGCTTTATCGGACTGTTCATTAAGCAAATAATTTAAACCGCGTAAATACTCACGGTTACATTCATGTTTTTTGTGCGAACTAGAATTTGAAAATTGAAAATAAGCAATACACCAACCCGACGCGGCGGCAATAGGAAGCAATAGAAATAATAACTCCAGCATAGTCACGCTCATTTAGCAGTCGTTGCTGCGCGGTGGCTCGCGCTGCAATCTAAGAAATACAAAAGCTTAATGCTGATCCTTAAACGGTAAAGCTCTCAGGTTGCTTAATTCCTTTTCGACTAAAATCAAACGATGGCGTAGACGCCGATTAACATACTTTAGTTTTATATAAGTAATTAAAGCGGTTAATAAACCCAATAATCCACCTAAAACAAAACTGAGTATGGCTAATAAAGAAAGCGGTAAGCGTTCAGTTCCCCAATAATAATTCACAGTGACCAAATCGGCATTGAGACCCGCAAAAATAAGCCCCAATATGAACAAAACGATCAGGAATACATATGTAATGCACCGCATAGATTTACCTATTCAATGGGAACTTGTACTCACAATCTGGATTAACACAAAAAATCTCTGTTGCAGTATCGCTTGTTGACAATATTATCTACGGTATTAATAAATTCCGTTCCTTAAAACATTCAGCCGTATTCTAGCAACACGCATCTTTCGCTTTAGTCCAATTAATTTTACAACACTGAGTTAAGGTTCCAATGTTAGCATCAGAACCTTAACCTTCGCAAAACCATCCTTTTGATGCCCATGCTGTTCTTAAGGGATAAGAAAACAGCGGTTACTTATCACGCTTTTTCTTCTGCTGGAAGGAGAGAAAGTGAAATATGACGATTTTTTCGGTCAAGATTTAAAATTCTTGCTTCTATTTCTTGTCCCACTTCGTAATCTTTTGCTTCTTCAGCATACTCAGCTAGCTTAAGCTGAGCTTCGATATTATTACCTAAATCAACCTTCATCCCTTCATCATTGATTTCGGTTATTTTCCCTTTAACCATTTGATCTTTACTATATTTATCAAAAGGATGGGATGATTCGGTTTCTAATTGCTTGATGCCCAGCGAAATACGTTCACGCTCAGGATCAATCGATAAGATGATTGTTTCCAATTCATCACCTTTTTTGTACTTACGTACGGCTTCTTCGCCGGATAAATTCCATGCGATATCCGATAAATGGACTAAACCGTCGATGTTACCGGGTAACCCAATGAAGAGACCGAAATCAGTAATCGACTTGATCTTACCACTAATCCGTTCGCCTTTCGCATGCGTATTAGCAAAGTCTTCCCAAGGATTAGACTTGCATTGCTTAATACCTAAAGAAATACGACGTCGATCCGAATCAATATCCAAGACCACCACTTCGATTTCCATGCCGGCTTGAACGATTTTATTTGGATTAATGTTTTTATTGGTCCAATCCATTTCTGAAACGTGGACTAAACCTTCAACACCTTCTTCGATTTCTACAAAACAACCATAATCGGTAACATTGGTAACTTTACCTTTTAAGCGGGTTCCTACAGGATAACGTTTAACTAAATCTTCCCAAGGATCGCCGACTAATTGTTTCAGTCCTAAAGAAACTCGGCCTCGATCTCTTTCGATCTTCAGCACGACTACTTCAATTTCATCGCCGATGGTTAAGACTTCGCTGGGTTGTTTGACACGTTTCCAGGAAATATCGGTGACATGTAATAAACCATCTATGCCACCTAAATCAATAAACGCACCGTAATCAGCTAAGTTTTTCACGATACCTTTAATAACTTGACCTTCTTCTAATTCCGTTAATAACTGTTCGCGTCCGGCTTGACCTTCAGATTCCAGTACGGCACGTCGCGATAAAACAATATTATTACGTTTTGGATCGAGTTTAATAACCTTAAATTCCAGATCTTTACCTTCGATAATGCTGGAATCACGTACTGGACGGACATCCACTAAGGAACCGGGTAAGAAAGCCCGCAGATTGCCAATTTCTACTGTAAAACCGCCTTTTACCTTTCCTGTGACCTTTCCTGTGACCACGGTATCGGCATCGTGTGCACGCTGTAGGGCCGTCCACATTTCTGCACGCTTGGCTTTTTCACGTGATAAACGGGTCTCGCCAAAACCATCTTCTAAGGATTCAATACAGACATCGACTTGATCGCCAACGACAATTTCTAATTCACCTGCTTCATTGTAAAATTGCTCAATAGGAATCAAGCCTTCTGATTTTAAATTCGCATTAACAACGACTCGGTCTTTTTCGATACGGACAACGGTTCCAGGAATAATCATCCCAGGGTAAAAGATACGTTCAGAGAAATTCTCTTCCAGTAACTGTGCAAAACTCTCACTCATATAGTTATATCACTTGTTCTTTTTTAGAGAACTATGGTTAAGGCGCAAATTGCGCGGTTAATATGACTGGACTGACATGAAAAACCCTCTTTTGAGTATGGCTTTGTTGTCAACTTTATCTGCGGTACTCATTTATTCTTGAATAAACTCCGTTCCTCGAAAAGTTGACGCCGCGCCCTACC
>CASFML010000033.1 GCA_949295795.1 uncultured Gammaproteobacteria bacterium
ATTTTAGTTCTTTTATTTTTACTTTCTTTGATATCAGTTAATAGTTCTTCCAATTTATGAAAAATAAGATCAATATCTAAATAAATGGCCTGGTATTTTGAAAAATATAATTCAGTAATGAAAGAATCCAGATTTCGCAGAGGCTTAACCAAGAAGTTAAAATTTTTTTCGGCAATAGAAGTGAATCTTTTTATAAATTCTATATGGTAAGAAAATACTAATGCTTTTTCGCGGTTGTCCCAAGAAGAATCTACTTTAAATTTCTTTATCATTTTATTTTTTTCCATGAGAGCACCGTGATTAACTTATTCTTATGGTCGATGATTTTTCATAAGCTGGAAGATAGCCAGCACAGGTTGCTTTATAAAGCGCTTGCTGAGCATTTTTGGCATTTAGTTTTTTGAGAATTTCTTTACGTATTTCAAAAACTCTATTTACAGAGATATTAAGATGTAAAGCTGTTTCATTTGCTTCTTCGCCACAGGACGCTCGATAAAGAATATCTATTTGGCGCTTTGATAAAGGTTTTTCTAAAAGAATATATAGTCCTAAATAGGTATGGTTTAGATATTTTTTACATTCTAATATCTCTTCTTCTGTTGGATTTTTATATTCGTTGTTAAGTAAATTAAAATGTGCTGCGGTGGTAAAATATTTTTCTTCAAGCAATCTAAAATTGTGTCGTACCTTTGTTAGAGATATTCTTTCAATAGCCATGGTCAACCCCTTTTGTTGACAGTGGTGAGCTATTCTGAGTTAGTGTTTCTATTTCAGAATCGCAAAGGCGAACTTTTAGGTAGTACGTCTTCTTTTCACGTAAATTTTTCTCTAGCTTAAAGAAATAATTTAGCCATTCTAAGTTGGTATAAATTGGGTTGATATATATGACCCCATTATAAATTGGGGATAATTTGAATCGATCATACGATCGAGGTAGACTGCATGTAACCATGTCGGGTTAACTCCGATTGTGGCCAGGCACCGATAGAGTGTTTCCGCACTTTACCGGTGTCCCCTTAACAGGGTTTGGCGGTTAGGATTAGTTTTTTGTTTCGTTACATAATAAATTCTTGACACGCTCCTCTATATTGAGGGGTGTTGTCTCTTCATCTAATGCGAAGACCTTGTCGAGCTCTACAAAACCTTCTGTGATGGAAGTTGCAATACCTTGTAACTTTTCCAATTCATTTAAGGTTAAATCCTCCATGTTATTTTTATTAAAAAATTTCAGTATCTTGGTATGATCAACGCCGCGTTTTCTATACCATTCAAAGGCTTTACTGCGGCGAGTGCTTAAGGTTTTTTGATCACCAACCGCATATTGCACCGCTTTTTCATACACTCTATCGATGAGTGCTTTGGGGATAACCTTAAAGATTGCATTTCTTAAAGCAATAGAGCTTGCGGCATTCCCAGTTAGGGTTTGCATATCACTGCTATAGGTTGCACCAGTTGATGTCACAATGCTGCGTTTTACTTGATTGCTAATACGCACATTCCGCTCTAAGTCCCAAGCAACACCTTCTGCAGTTATTGCTTTACCATCATTTTCAACAATACGACTGGCTGCATGCAGATTACCCCAAGTCGCTGCAGCAATTTCAGCTAGACGAATCGAGCCGCCTTTAATTTCTGTAATCTTACCGTCTTTACTTTTTCTACTTAGACAATAAAAACAAGATTGCGCGGTTTCTTCATTTTGAGTTGCTAATTGAGTGGCTAACTGAATAAAGTCATCGGGGTTTCTTGGGTAGGCTTTAGCGGTTGTGATCTGCATATCAAGTTCTGCGCGAATGAGCTTACCTTGATCACTGATTAATTCATTGGACATAATATTCTCCTGATAATGGTTGAAAGGCGTAACGGGGGAGTGAAATCGTTTGGATGGCATAAGCTGGCCAATCATTGGCTTCTAAACAATGTTTATAACGTGACAACAGTTGTTTAAACTCATACCGGCCTTGTTCTATTGAAGTTTCATCTAATTGATAAATGGAAACAGCATAAGGTGCTGATTTCTCAATCACTAAAAAGAGAAGATCTTTTACCTTCACTTTCTTTATTTCGATCAATGATTCTTGGATCATGGCCGCTTGAATGTGATAGCCATAACCATAAATTGCTTTTGAAAAAGATTTAGCCGATCCATTTTGAGTGGTTTTTAAATCGGCAACTAAATTAGTACGTAAAATATCCGGTCGACATTTACATAAAACATGGGTTTCTGGATCAGTCCAGTAGATGGATTGCTCTATTTCTGCCTTTTCAAGAAACTGGCTTGCTAATTTATGCTTTTGAAAACTTTCTGCCATCCTTTGCACAATCTGCGAGTGATTTGAAGATAGAATTTGTTTATTACCTAATTCAGATTGAATCGTTTGCCAACGTAATTTGCCTTCTTTAGTTGCTTTGTTAAATTCAGGCATAACAAAGTAACGTTCTTTAAACTGATGCGGTTCTAAGATTAAGGTGTGTAAGGCGTTACCTAGGATCTGGGCTGGTGTAGAGGATTCTGGTTTATAGTCCGGATTAAGATACTTATACCAATAATGGTAGGGAGAACGTTTAAATTCCATTAAACCACTGCGACTAATACCGGGGCCCTTGTGATAATCTTCTATAAAGAGATCATACATACCCGGTTGAATGGCTTTTTCAGAAGCTATAATCTTTA
>CASFML010000034.1 GCA_949295795.1 uncultured Gammaproteobacteria bacterium
ATTTTAGTTCTTTTATTTTTACTTTCTTTGATATCAGTTAATAGTTCTTCCAATTTATGAAAAATAAGATCAATATCTAAATAAATGACCTGATATTTTGAAAAATATAATTCGGTAATGAAAGAATCCAGATTTTGCTGAGACTTAACAAAGAAGTTAAAATTCTCTTGGGCAATAGTAGTGAATCTTTTTATAAATTCTACATGGTAAGAAAATATCAACGCCTTTTCACGATTATCCCAAGAAGAATCTACTTTATATTTCATTATCGTTTTATTTTTTTCCATGATGGCACCATGACTAACTTTTTATTAGGGTGAAAATATTTTCTATTCCTTCACTTTCTTGCGTAGGTAAATAACCAAGACGCGTTAGTTTATAAACAGCATGGGTAACGTTTTCAGATTGGAGCTTTTTCATTGCGTTCAGTCTTAATTGAGTTATTCGAGTTTCTGAGATGCCTAGATCGGAGGAAGTAACCGTTTTTTTATCACCACTAGCGGCTTTATAAAGAATATTTATTTCATTTTGAGTTAATTTTGTTCCTAGAATCAAAGATAAGCCAAAATAACGATTAAAAAGGGATTTTTTAGTCTTTGAAACTTGCTCATCTGAAGGATTTGTAATGCCTGATGAACACAATAAATACATTGCAGCGTCTGTATAGTAGATAAACTCAGAGCCTACAAATTTGCTGTAACGATCAGATAGGGATATTCTTTTACTAGCCATTATTCAACCCCTTGAGTTGATGTGGTCAGCTCTATTTGAGTATTCTCTGTACTTAAATAGAGTGCAGGCGTGCTTTTTAGCACGCCTGTTTTTTTTATTAGGTCTGACTAGTAGACTAAAGAAAAAGTTAACGTAAAAATAGTTACTTAAAAAGTAGTTATTATAAAAGAACTTATTATAAAGATACTTATTATATAATAAGATATATTTGCTTCGATCGAACGATCGAGATAAGCTGTGCGTAACCATAATTCAATTCCTCGAGAATTGGTTGTGGCCAGGCACCGATAGAGTGTTATAGCACTTTACCGGTGTCCCCTTAACAGGGTTTGGCGGTTAGGATTAGTTTTTTGTTTCGTTACATAATAAATTCTTGACGCGCTCCTCCACATTGAGGGGCGTTGTCTCTTCGTCTAATGCAAAGACTTTATCGAGTTCTACAAAACCTTCTGTGATGGATGTTGCAATACCTTGTAACTTCTCCAATTCATTTAGGGTCAAATCCTCCATATTATTTTTATTAAAAAACTTCAGTATCTTGGTGTGATCAACACCGCGTTTTCTATACCATTCAAATGCTTTACTGCGGCGAGTGCTTAAGGTTTTTTGATCGCCAACAGCAAATTGCACTGCCTTTTCATACACTCTATCGATGAGTGCTTTAGGGATGACCTTAAAGATCGCATTTCTTAACGCAATGGAACTTGCGGCATTTCCAGTTAGGGTTTGCATATCACTGCTATACGTTGCACCTGTTGATGTCACAATGCTGCGTTTTACTTGATGGCTAATACGCACATTTCTTTCTAAATCCCAAGCAACACCTTCTGCGGTAATCGCTCTTCCATCATTTTCAACAATACGACTTGCTGCATGGAGATTACCCCAGCTGGCTGCTGCGATCTCAGCGAGTCGAATAGAGGCACCTTTAATTTCGGTGACCTTACCATCACGACTTTTTCGGGTCAGACAATAAAAGCAGGATTGGGCGGTTTCTAAATCTTGGGTTGCAAGTTGAGTTGCAAACTGAATGAAATCATCTGGATTTCTTGGATAGGCTTTAGCGGTTGTGATCTGCATATCGAGTTCTGCACGAATGAGCTTACCTTGATCACTGATTAATTCATTGGACATAATATTCTCCTGATAATGGTTGAAAGGCGTAACGGGGAATTGAAATCGTTTGGATGGCATAAGCCGGCCAATCATTGGTTTCTAAACAATGTTTATAACGTGACAACAGTTGTTTAAACTCATATCGGCCTTGTTCTATTGAAGTTTCATCTAATTGATAAATGGAAACAGC
>CASFML010000035.1 GCA_949295795.1 uncultured Gammaproteobacteria bacterium
AGAGAATATATACCAGAGACGCCAACAAGTCATTGGCAATGTTGCTCGTAAATTAGAAAGATGGGGATTGTTTGGAAGGGCGGAAGAAACAACTGAATTTAATTACAAATTTAAACCAGGTTTGGATGTAATTCATTTTGATAATCATGGAGTGAAAATAGCAAATAAACTAGGTTTTGGCCGTGATTATAATATTGATCAATATATAGATGATGCAAATTTTGTTATAAAGAATGGAATTTATGTTCCTGAATTAAATGCTTATGTAAAAATTCCAGTAGGAATTGGTACAGCCCGTGCTCCTTTTGTAGGATTAGATAGGCTTACAAATGAAATAACTACGTTTCACTTGAAGCCAGTCAGTTATTTAGAACGACGAGCACCAAGTTTAGGTTGGTCTATCAAACCAAGCTATGAAGTAAATAAATCTTTAGACTTTAAATCAGATCCGAGTTGGATCTTATCACACACAAGGATGGTACCATGAAAGTAAAAAAACTGGATTGGATTTCTTTTGAAGGAAAAGAAGCTGAATTAATAATGACAGATGGTAAAAATGAATGCTTAGTATTTTCTCAGCCTTGTTATGTTACTTTAGGAGAAAATGTAAATGATTTGTTACATGCAATGGATGTTGAAGATTTTATGAGAACAACTGAAACTTTAGAAAAAATAAGTCGAGCTTCTGAGATATCTTATTTTTCACAATTTTTTGTAGCTAGAATAATTGATATAAAAAAAAATATTGTTGCTGTTGGGCAGATTCGAATTGAATTGGATTATAATATTCCTGATTGGGCAAAAGTTGGTGAGTTAATAGAATTTAGTTGTGACAGATTAGATCTTTGGTAAAAGACGAATTGATTCCAGCAAGGGTTTTTAAAAAAATCCCAATAGATTCTGGCAGCGTGCTTGGAATTCGGTAGAAGATGTGTTTGAACATCGCGCTTTGATAGCCGAAGGTCGCGCTGCAGCTAACAGTGAAGTAATGTTTGCTTATAACTCACTATATTTAGCAATTCTATTGATTGTATTTAATTATGCTAAACCAAAAAATAATATAACTTCTGTATTTGCTATTATAAATTTAATTCTATTTCTAATAGGGATGATGTTATATGAAAATAAGCTTAAAAAAAATAGCACTAGATGTACATATTCTATCAAAGAAAATATTATAACTTATATAAAAATTATATGTATAACCATAACTAGTGGTTTTTATCTTTTACTCACTATAGTTTTAGTTACTTCATTTTTAACAAGAAATCCCTCATTTTATGAAATAACTCAGCATGGTAGTTTTTTTATATTTGTTTCGCTGATGGTTGTTTTAACTTCTGCACTTTGTATTTTTACTCCGGAAAATCGATCTATATCTCCTAGAATTTGGATGTTGATTGTTGGTTCTTTATTTACTGTAATATTCTTCTTTATGTATAACTTTTCTTTTATTTCATCTTCTCTAATGTCGATTTTGAAATTAGGTAATATTAAAGTTTCCTCACTTCAAATAGATAATGTGGCTTGTCAGGCATTTTCTAAAGCACATTATCCAATAAAATGTAGTCCAAAAATTAAAAGCTACTTTATTGATAATATAGATATAAGATGGCGATCCAGTGAATATTATGTTGCTTTTAAAATAGGGAAAGAGATGCATGAATTACTTATACCATCTACACATATTCTCAGTACATTGCTGGAAGAAGGAAATAATGTGATCGTGAAAAAATAGTTAAGATTGTAAATTTTTTCTAAAATAGTAGTTTACTGATAATTATCCTTCCCTCCCTAGACGGCAGAAAAAGATAACCTTTAACGTCTAAGGGGCATTGGTGGGGCACTCAGAAATAACAAACTACAATAAATGGCAATCAATAGATAAAGGTAAAATAATATAAGTTATTGATTTAATTATAATTATTTAGTTTGTATTGTTGGTATTTGTTATGCGATTAAGACTTTTAATCTATTGGTCGATGGTTCGATTCCATCACGGCCGCTACGCTTCAAATAGATAATGTGGCTTGCCAAGCACTCCGAGAAGCACAGTATCCAATAAAATGTAACCCAAAAAAACTAAAGTATTTCCTTCATAACGTTAATGTGAAATGGCGCTCCGGTGAGTATTACATTGTTTTTGAATCGAGAAACGAAACCCATAGAATAACAACTCCATCAGCGCATATTCTTACGACAGAATCTATAGTAAAAGATAGTGAAAAGTTTAATTTAAGATAATTTTTTAATTAAAAAATTATTGGGTATTTTTTTATAATCTGTTAAATTAATTGTATATTTAATTTAATTGATTAACAACAAATAAAAAGGAATTATTCTATGTTCAAGCCGTCTCAGCTATCCAATCTTATTCATTCTCGAATTAAGTGAATATGAGCTTATATCCAAAAAAATGTTTAAGGAGTGATGTTATGTCAAAACCTCTCCTGAAGCTTTCAATCTCGCTTGCCATGAGTTTAGTTTTATTTGTTCAGCCAGGTTTGGCTTTAACAAAATCCATGACCTCTAATGTTGAACCGGCGCAAACAAAGAATAATAACGAAACTCAAGAATCCATTCCGATTGATCCATGGACTCAGTTTCAGCAAGAGATGAATAACTTTTTGCAGTTAGATTCGGCGATGACTCAGCAGTTTTTGGGTAATCAATTGCACTTCAATTATTTTAGGTTAAAAGAGGATCCTAAACAGTTTTTAATTTCGGTTGATCTACCGGGTGTTGATCCCAGTAAGATTCGGGTATCGGTCTCACAGGGAATATTATCTGTGCAAGCTAAGGATGCTCCTGCTAAATCTAAACAAAATCCATCAAATCAAAATTATTTCTCTTATCATGTGGCTTTGCCAGAAAATGCTAATATTCAAAAAATGAATGCGGTATTGAAACGAGGGGTTTTGCAAATTACCCTTGAAAAGACGCATAAATTGGCATCAATGATTGACATCCCTGTTAAGGAAATAGCTGGATGTCGTTGATAAATTAGCTTTGCTAATTAATTAGATTTCGAATAATACTTTGTGTCGGTTCAGTGCGGTTTAAGGTATAAAAATGAAATTCTTTGACACCGTTTTGCAATAAGCTATGACAAAGTTTTGTGACAAATTCGATACCGACTTCTTGTAAGGAACTAGGATCGTCACAATAGGTTTTCAGATGTTTATGTAACCATAAAGGAATTTCAGCGCCGCAGGCGTTGGAAAATTGCATGAGCTTTTGATAATTCATAATCGGTGTAATGCCTGGAATGATCGGGATATGGATAGCAAATTTATCGCAAGCTTCTAAAAAACGAAAATAAGCATCGCTATTAAAAAAGAATTGGGTAATAGCACTATTAGCGCCGGCTTCAATCTTGCGTTTGAAATTTTTAATATCCGTCATTGGGTTGATGGCGCGAGGATGGAATTCTGGATAGGCGGCTACAATAATATGAAAATAATTACCCGTTGCTTTACGGATCGCTGTAATTAATTCATTGGCATAATGGAAAGCAATGTCTAATGGGGGCTTATCGACGGGTAAATCGCCTTGAATAACTAATAATTGTCTAATGCCTAATTGCTGATATTCCTGGAGTAATGTTTCTAAACGATGTTGGGTCATATTGACACAAGAAATATGGGGTGTTGCGCTAATCCCAGCAGCGACAAATTGTCGTACCACATCAAATGACCTTTGTTGCAAGGATCCCCCCGCGCCAAAGGTCACTGAAAAATATTTAGGTTTAAGCTCACATAATTCATCTCGTGTTTGATTAAGATCGTCTAAACCTTTCTGAGTTTTAGGTGGGAAAACCTCAAAACTTACATTAAATTTTTGAAAAAGTGGCATGCGAAGACTCCTTGTTAGCTAAGCGTTGGGTAACAAGCGAAGTTTCTTCACGAAGTAATTTAGCGGCGTCGACCATATTGCGTAATGCTGCGGTGACTTCTGGCCAGTTCCGGGTTTTTAAGCCACAATCGGGATTAACCCATAGACGTTCAATAGGAATATAACGTAGTGCATGTTGCAATTGTTGGATTATTTCATCTTGTGAGGGAATACGCGGTGAATGGATGTCATAAATCCCTGGGCCAATTTCATTGGGATAGGAAAAATTTTCAAAGGCTTGTAAAAGTTCCATTTTTGATCGTGAGCTTTCTAGTGTAATGACATCGGCATCGAGTGCAGCGATCGCGCCGATCACATCATTGAATTCGGAATAGCACATGTGCGTATGAATTTGTGTAGTATCTTTAACACCACAGGATGCGATGCGAAATGAAAAAACCGCCCAATCTAAATAATTTTGCCAATCTTTACGACGTGGCGGTAGGGTTTCGCGAAACGCAGGCTCATCAATTTGGATAATGGAGATACCGGCTTTTTCAAGATCAATGACTTCATCGCGCAAGGCTAAGGCAATTTGTAATGCAGTCGCTTGATGAGGTTGATCATCACGAACAAAGGACCACGCTAATATAGTTACCGGGCCGGTTAACATGCCTTTGACAGGACGTTTACTTAAGGTTTGGCTATAAGCAGACCATTCAACCGTCATGGCTTGTGGACGACTGACGTCTCCATAAATAATAGGGGGTTTGACACAACGTGATCCATAGCTTTGTACCCAGCCGTTTTTGGTAAACGCAAATCCATTTAATAGTTCGCCAAAATATTCGACCATATCATTGCGTTCGGCTTCACCATGAACGAGCACATCTAAATCTAAGGCTTCTTGTTGAGCTATCACATCGGCGATCTGTTGTTTTATTCTTTGCTGATAGATTTCATGCGTAATTTTTCCTGATTTATATTCTTGGCGAATCTTCCTGATGTCAGCTGTTTGTGGGAAGGATCCGATCGTTGTGGTAGGTAATAACGGCAGTTGTAAGCTCGATTTTTGTTGTTTAGCGCGAGCAGCGTAATCAGTGTTACGTTGAGCCAGTTCATTAGTGACTGCTTTAATGCGGTTTTGTACTAAGGGATTATGGATGCGTTGCGAATTTTTACGGGTTTGCAATGCCTCGAAATTCTCCTGTAATAATTCCTTAATAGTGGCTTCCTCAGCATTTAAAGCGCGGGAAAGTAAGGAAATTTCGCTTAATTTTTGTTTGGCAAAAGCAAGCCAAGACTTTATTTCGTTATCTAATTTCGTTTCGTTATCTAAATCCACCGGACTATGCAATAATGAACAACTGCTGCCAATCCATAATTTATCACCATAAACATCGCTTATAGGACGTAAGATAGTTAATATTTGATTTAAATCGGCACGCCAAATATTTCGACCATTGATAAATCCTACTGAAAGAATCTTATCCTTCGGTAAATGTTCGAGGCAGCTGGATAATTGTTCAGGTGCCGTGCAACAATCAATATGTAAACCATTAACCGGTAATTCCTTGATAATGGATAACTGATCATGGATCGAACCGAAATAAG
>CASFML010000036.1 GCA_949295795.1 uncultured Gammaproteobacteria bacterium
AAAAGCTGATTTAGAAAGTATTAACTTAAGCCTAAAAACAACTCAACAATCTGCTGATTTGATTCAAGATTCTATTCGAAACGCTACTGATCAGTCGGAAATTTCTACATCAGGTTTATCTCTTTCGCAAGAAATTCAGCAACAACAGGCACAATTAGAACAAACTATAGAGGAGCGACGAAACTTATTTAATATCCAGCAAAAACGAATTCGGGTTTTACAAACCTCACGTGATACCGTACAACAAACTATAAATTTTGCGGAAGATTGGCGCCAGAACTTACAGAGAACCTACCAATTACAACAACAAACAAATCGCCAAGAGTCTTTAAATGCTTTAACACACCGTCTCCAAAAAGATCAGCAGAATTGGATGCAACGGCTAAATCAATGGAGTGAAGAGTTAAAAAAGGCTGAAATAACCGGTTTTATCAATAATCATTCCTATGATCAGATAGAATTCAAAATATTTGAAGCTGAAGAAAAGAATAATTTGCTTGAGACGGAACTGAATATCGCTAAAATTTCAAATAAATTACAGGATTTAGCTTCTACCTTTAATCAAAAATTATCTTTAAGCACACTTAGTAATTTACAACACAAGCTTGAAAATCTCAGTGATCAAATCAATACTTCAGTTAAATTATTTCATAATAAAATCAAATTTCTTCAAAATTATTCAAATCTAATTAATAAATATCATCATGGAGAAGCTAATTTTACGAATGATAAAATTAAATTAGCTTCAATAAAAGAAATTATTCTTGGCTATCAAAATTTGTTTATTAGAATACAACAATTGGCCAAGGAGGCAAATGCTCAACAAGTTGTTATTACAAAACAATTAAAATTACAGTTAGCAAATAGACAAACTCTTCCAGGTTTGAATTTGAATGCTTGGATTGGTTTAGGCCAAACTATTTTCCAAATCCCCAGATTAACCATAGATAAATTAGCAGGTTTATATGAACCTGTTTTCAATAAATTAGAAATAGTATCAAATTGGCAATGGTTTATAGTATTACTTGCCGTACTTGTTTGGTTTGCTACTTGGTTAAAGCTGAGACGATTTTTAGCTGTAGATAGAGTACGTTTGCAGCAACGAAGTAGAGGATTTTTTTCTGCTCAAACTGTAATCGTGGTTTTACAATTATTGCAACGTCATTTATCAGGAATTATGTTATTGCTCGGCTTAATCGGCTTATTGTTTTTATTGAATATTCCTATTACGTTATTTTCTTTGATCATTACGATGGGTGTTGTTTGTTTAATTTTTAGTATAGTTATTCAACTTGCTCATATTTTACTGCTTGAAAATACCACTGACGAAAGCGGTCATGATGTCAAACTCTTTTATCGTTTACGAACTACCTTGTTAATTGGCGGTATAGTGACCTTAGCGACTATCTTAGTTAATCAATTACCTGTTAATTATGAAGTACAAGATTTGTTTGGTCGTTTATTTATGTTGTTTCTATTGATTGTAGCTTTGGTGTTAATGAAGAGTTGGGAAGTTGTTCCTACATTGCTCGAACCTTATATCGAAAACAAACATGCCTATTTAAAACGTGTTATTCGTTGGTTAAGCTTCTTAATTCCATTCAGTCTATTAACCAATGCATTAATAGGGCTGGTTGGCTATGTTGAATTAGCGTGGGCTATTGCGCACTATCAAGGTTTATTTTTAGTGGCTTTAACTGCCTATCTATTGCTAAGAGGCCTCTTAGATGAGTTAGTTCGTTGGTGCTCGGAGCTATGTATCCGCCATTTTAGAAATGGTTGGTTGTGGAGCCAATCTTTATTAAAACCATTTCATCAAATTTTAAAGGTAGCATTATTATTTTTATCAATATTAGGTTTATTTGAACTTTATGGTTGGGGAGATCGTATTCCCTTAATAAGGGCGAGTCTTGCGAAATTATTTTCTAAAAAATTATTCGTAATAGCAAGTACCGCAACAGTAACAGGTCTAACTATTTTAAAACTGGCTGTGTTAGTAGTGATTTTAATTTGGATAGCTCATTGGTCGCGTGAATTTGCGTATCGTTGGTTATTTGCACACACTAAGGATTTAGGGTTACGTAATAGTTTAGCAATTTTTACGCATTATACACTTATAGCTATTGGGATTACGATTGGTTTAAATATTTTAGGCTTAAATTGGGGAAGCATCTCCGTTATTTTAGGTCTTTTTTCTTTTGGAGTTGGATTAGGATTGAGGGATTTATTTAATAATTTTTTTACTGGAATTTTTTTATTACTGGAAAGACCGGTAAAAGTCGGAGATTGGGTTACTGTCGGAAATTATGATGGTCAGGTATCTCATATAGGTGCGCGCTCAATCACAGTGACAACAGATGATCGTCAAGAATTATTAGTTCCAAATGCAGACATTTTCAGCAAAAATTTTATTAATTGGACACATAGAGATAGTGTAGTACGCGCGTTAGTAACCGTTAAAACTAATCGAAAAGATAACCCACAGCGAATTAAGGATATTATTTTAGAAGTTTTAGCAACAATTCCAAAAATTTTAACAAATCCAAAACCAGAAGTTTATTTTAAGGAAATTGATAAAATTTTGTTAGAATTTAAAGTGGAATATTATGTTGATCTCAATCACATTAATTCACGTTCTGGTGTTCGTTCTCAATTTTTATTTAGTTTATGGGAACGCTTTACTAATGAGGGAATTTTACCGCCGGAAGCCCCACATGATGTACACCTTGAAGGTAAATTAGAAATAAATCCTAATCCATCTGATTAATTTTTTCATTATGACAAAAAAAAATAATGTTATTTTTACTGGAGGTGGTTCATCCGGACACGTCACACCCAGTTTGCCATTAATATCAGCTTTACAGAGTAAAGGAGCAGATATTTTTTATATTGGCTCTAAAAAAGGGATAGAACATTCGATTATCAAATCTTTAAAAATACCTTATTATTCGATTACAACGGGTAAATTACATCGATATTGGACTTGGAAAAATCTATTAACTCCTTTTCAGTTACTAATAGGTATTATACAAAGCTTCCTAATCTGCCGAAAAATTAATCCGGAAGTTATTTTTTCTAAAGGCGGATTTGTGGCTTTACCTGTTGTTATCGCGGCTAAATTAAATGGTATTCCGGTAGTGGTACATGAATCTGATTTAACTCCCGGGTTAACTAATCGTCTCTGTTTTCCTTTTGCAAAATTAATTTGTATTACATTTCCCGATACTCTTAAATATTTTAAAAATAGTTCTAAAGTATTACTGACGGGCATGCCTATTCGAGATGCTCTGCTGCATGGAAATTCTGAAAGAGGCTTAGAGTTTTGCGGCTTTGGCAATAAATTAAAACCAGTATTATTAATTATGGGGGGTGGGTTGGGTTCGAATATAATTAACGAATGTATTCGTCGTCTAATAAATCCTCTGACAAAAAAATTTCAAGTAATTCATATTTGTGGTAAAAATAAATCTGATCCAGCCTTCGATGGAATAAAAAACTATAAACAATTCGAGTATCTAAAAAATGAATTGGCTGATATTTTCGCTATTACGGATTTAGTGATCAGTCGTGCCGGGGCAACTTCTATTTACGAAATACTTGCCTTAAATAAACCAAATATTTTGTTACCCCTATCAAGGAAAGCTAGTCGTGGCGATCAAATTGATAATGCAAAATATTTTGCTGAGCTTGGTCTAAGTAAAGTTATCTATTTTGAAGAATTTTCAGATGAGAAACTGCTAAATACAGTGTCTGAAAGTTATGAAAATTTGGATCAGCTAAAAACGCAGTTAAACCGATTCAAAAGGCTTAATGCAACACAAATCATTACTGAAAAACTCATAAACTTTACACTTAATCGATAGAATCAGAATAATTATAATTATTAAATCATATGAAAGCTTTTTTGATATTCATTTTATATGCTCAACTGTTTTTTTCACTAGAAATCAAAGCACAGACAGCACCGATAGCTGAGATAAAAGCATACATTAATAAACAGCGATTGGAGCAACTTTCTTTATTAGAGAAATTAGTCAATATCAATAGCAGTACAGCTAATATTACTGGAGTTCATCAAATAGGGGAAATTTTAAGACCTTCTTTCGAGAAACTTGGATTTAAAACATATTGGGTTGAAGAGCCTAGCTATATGAAACGTGCGGGAACGCTAGTTGCTGAACATCCCGGAATAAACGGGAAAAAAATATTATTGATTGGGCATCTCGATACAGTATTTGCTAAAACAAGTCGATTTCAAAAATTTATACGTCATGGCGATAAAGCAACAGGTCTAGGTGTTATTGATGACAAGGGAGGAGATTTGGTAATTCTTTACGCTTTAAAATCATTGCAGCAAGCAAATGTCCTAAGTGATATGGATATTACAGTGGTATTAACTGGAGATGAAGAAGATTCAGGTAAGCCAATCCAAATTTCAAGAAAACCTTTAATTTCGGCAGCACAGCACAGTGATATTGCTTTAGGTTTTGAATGGGCTACGCTTTCTAATACCGCGACTATTGCGCGTCGTGGCATTATTCATTGGCAGATAAATGCACAGGGTAATGGATATCATTCAATGGGAATATTTCAAAAACCAGCAGGTTATGGCGCTATTTTTGAATTAACTCGTATTCTTGATATGATGCGCAGACAAATGAATGCTGAAAAAGATTTATCTTTTAGCCCAGGGCTTATATTAGCTGGAACTTTTGTTAATTATAATAAGAATCATTTTGGAGGTGAGGCTTATGGAAAAGATAATTATTGCTAAAAGTGCTATGGCAACGGGTGATTTACGTTTTTTGACTACACAACAAGAGAGTAGTGCTAAAGAAAAAATTACAAAAATAGTAAACAAACATTTGTCAGAGACCACGGCGATAGTAGAATTTCAGGAAGGGATTCCTAGTATGCCCCCCACTGCTAACAATATTGAATTACTTAAAAAATATAGTGAAGTCAGTTGTAGCTTGGGTTATGGACCCGTTAAGCCCTTAAATCCCGGACTAAGAGGTGCAGCTGATATCTCGCATATTGCAATGCTCACACGAGCTAATTTGGATGGCTTAGGTCCTGTTGGAACTGGCGCCCATTCAGAAAAAGAAACACTAGATATTAAGTCTTTACCAATTCAAACTCAGAGGGCTGCGCTCTTAATATATCGCTTAGCGAACAATCATTAATGCCTTAATGTTTTTCGAGTTTGTAGATAAGATCCAAACCATTAGCAAAGTTGCTAGAAGTGGTTTGCAATGAAAAATTTTTACTTAAAAGATAATTTATTTCTAAAATACTGATTTGATTCAACAAACCTAAACTATAAGAAATATTAAGTTTTGGGGAAAGATTTTTCCCAACTATTAACGAGGTATTTTGCTGTAAACTATTGGTAGTTGGATCAAAGATTGGTTTGGCTCCGACAGTCAATTGATCTAATCCTAGTTTCTGCTGTACTTTGCTAATAAGTTGTCCAATATTATTTTTTTCACCTCCTAAATTAGAGGCGGCACTTAATAATAATTGTGTACTTGCCCCACTGAGTTGAGAACTCGATTGGCCGGTAATTAAATAAGAAAGCAAATCTAGTTGAGATTTAATAATGTTAGAAGGGTTTGCAAACAAAATAATATGAGGATCTTGTAGAGTTCCTCGTACTTGTAGACCTACTTCTAACTGAATAGGTATAGACTGAGAAGGAAGTAATGAAGATTGAATAAAATTGCTTGAGCCAAGTTTAGATGGAATACCGGATGAGGTATTAGGAGTGGAAACAGGTAAGATTAAAATATTTCGACTCGCAGTAATATTTAGTCCCGGGTCATTAAAGGGGCTATTAACGAAGTTCAATGAAGAATTAGGTTTTAAGGTTAAGCTTTGACCATAATAGTTATATTCACCTGGAAAAAGTTTTAATTGACCTGTGGCCAATACAGGATGATCGAAATCTTGCTTTATAGTAAGTGCGCCTTTTAATTTTGTGCTAAGTCCCTGATATTGTAATTGGATATCATCACCCGTTTCTATTTTAATATCATTTTTGAATACCAAAGGAAAATTAATAGATTTTTTCTTCACGTCTATAAATACCACATCATTAGATAATAGCGCTAAATTATTATTTTTAGGATTAATTTTAATATTAGCCTTTGGAAATAAAATAGTCCCCTCAGTTTGGATTTGGTGCATGTTCGCTAGAATTTTTAATTTTGGCGTAGCGATAATTTGATATTCTGAATTATGAATGATAGTTATTTCTTTTCCTTGTAGGTCGATTAATGTTGATAAATTTTTGTTTAAGAGATTGGTTATCGTATGTAATTCTAAAAACCCATTACCTGAGTAGATCTGGCCGATTCCTATTAAGTTATTTTTATCAGTATAAATTTGATAATTTATATTTTTCAAATTAAGACCTAAATCCGGAATAATTGTACTGGCCTTTAGTAGATTGAGATTCAAATTAAAGGTTGGTTTATTAAGGCGCCCTTTAATTTTAAGTTGAGCGTTAAAAATACCTTTAGGGTTTTTTAAATTTGGAGTAAATTGAGTTAAAAAATTTAAATCTTTAAAATTTAAATCCATATTTGCATACAAAGCTTGTTGCAAAGTAGGAATTGAGTGTAGCTGATAGCTAGGTAATAATAAATAAAAGAATAATTGATTCTTATTACCTTGAGAAGTTTGCAATGAGGCTTCTAGTCCCTGTTTTGATAAATGACTAGAAATTTTCGTAATAGGAACAACTATAGAGCAAGGCTCCAGTTGAGCTAATTTATTTATTTTAAATTCAGATAAATTTCCTTCTAAAGAGAAGGGTGACAAAGATCCCGATAAGGTTAACTGTATGGGTGAGAGTTTAAAAGTTTTATTATTGAATTGAGCACTAACTAAGTTGAAAATCCATTTTTTATTTTTACTATCTAGATTGATTGCAGCTTGAATTTGTTTAAATTGCCAATCTTTCCATAGTAGATTGGTTTTCTCGGAAGTTATATCTAATTTAGGATAGAGCATTGCCCCCATTATTTTACCTCGTAGAGCTATTTTTCCTTGAAGTGCTGGGATAAATTCATTGAGGTTCTTAATATTTATTTGCCAATTAATATTCCATTGTTGGTGTACTGAGCCTTTTAATAGGAAATTTATATTCTCAGATTTAACATCAATTTGATTGATATCAATAGAATTAAATTTTAAATATCGGAAAACTTTAGGGAGCTGATAAGTTTTATTCTGATAAGGCGTTAATTTTTCTTGACTAGCTTTTTGGGTTACAAAAAAGGTTAGTTTATCAATAAAAACGGGTCCAAAATTTAATTTTCCTTGAAATAGATCCTTCCATTGCCAATCAAACTGAGTTTTAGAAATATAGAGATTAATTTTAGTATTTTTATAATATAATTCTTTTAACTGAATTGGGCCTATTAGTTGGCCCTGAATATTATTTATTTTTATTTGTCCTGGCAGGAATTCTTTTATCAGTGATATTGTGATTTGGAGTCCTTCTTCTGTGTTAAGAAATAAATACCCACCTAATAAAAAAGCACTTATTAGTAAACCTCTAAGGGACCATTTAATCCAAATTAATTTTTTATTGTTTTTCATAAGAAATCAAACCCCATCGTAAAGTCCAACCTAATGGGGTGTCCAGGAAGATTTAAGGCTTTAGCTGCAGTGATTTCCATGGGCCCTAACGGAGATGCCCAAACTAAACCGAGGCCGGATCCTTTTTGCAAATTAATTGGAAAATTATTAACAGCATTCCCAGCGTCAAAGAAAATAGCACCATAAAAATTATTTATAATTCGGTGTTGATATTCAATGCTTCCTGTCATTAAATAACGTCCAGGCCCTAATGATTGAAAGGCATAGCCACGAACACTTTGGCTTCCGCCTGCATAAAATAGTAACGAGGGAGGAAAAATTCCTTGATTAGAGATGATTGTATAACCAATATCGCCACGAAAAAGTAATCGACTGTCATTATTCCAACTTAATATATATTTTCCTTGTATTTCTGATTGTAAAAAACTGGTATTAGATAATAGATTTTGATCTGCGCCTTGGAATTTCAAATTTAATCGATAGCCATGTAATGCAAAAAGCGGATTATCAAATTTACTATGGGATAAATTTAAACCTGGAGTTAGTATATGCGAATTAGTTTTAGGTTGATTAAGATAACTAAAGTGTTCAGTTTGATAATTTAAAAATAAATTGCGTTGCCAGTCTTTCCATTTACCTACACTAGCTATACCTATTTGTTGGGTGGTTGTTGTTACTTGAGCTAATTTCTTTCTAACGATAGCAAAATTAATATTATAATTGTCAGTAGAAGGATGCTTTCCAGGAATGGTATAGGTTGTTTGTAAACTATTTTGTACTTTAGATAATTGACTTAGAATACTTAAACGATGGCCCTCTTTGTTAAGATAACGAGATTCCCATCCTAAGGTTCCTCGTATCCCCATATCGGTACCATAACCTATCCCCGCTGTATATTGTTGGGAAGGACGTGGAGTCAACATAAAAGTTACTGGTAAATTTTGATTTTGTTTGTTTATTTGTGCCTCGGGAACCGAAACGTTTTGAAAATATCCACTCTTATTTAAGTTATCTTGTAGTTTTAGGAGTTGGGTTGAAGAATAGGGATCGCCTGTTTTAAATGGGATATAACGTTTTAACAAACTATTGTTGAGTATAGATTGTTGAAAGGTTATAGGGCCAAAATAATAACGTGGACCGGGATTTAAAATTAGAATAAGCTCAGACGTGTAGGTTTTTCGATTAATCAAAATTGTATGTTTAGAAAAGTAGGCCGAAAGATAGCCATCAGCTACAATCTGGGCGAGTAATTTTTGTTTGGCATCTTCGTAGATATCACTACGAAAAACATCGCCTCTATGTAAAGGAAAATTAGCAATTAATTTTGTTATTTGAGAATTAATTGGTTTTTTATTTTCGACTAGAATTTTTAAGGATGTGATTCTTAAAGGAGGACCTACAGAAATTTGAAAATTAGCATCCCAGCTTGTATTAACTTTTTTTAATGAATGTCTAATAATTGGCTTAAAATAACCATAGGCTTCCAAAGCTTGTTTGATATCAGAGATAGAGTGATGGTACCAAAACTGAATATCTTCACTCGACGGATTTACTAATGTCTGTAGGCTGCGATCAAGATCATCCTGAACAGGCCCCATAAGGTCTTGGTTAAGACCCTGTAGTTGATAGGTCACAGGAGGATTTTTCGCAAATCCTAACGGTACAAAAATTATATTGAATAGTGCAAAGCTAGCTAAAGCCAATTTTATTTTTTTTATCATATTAGGTTAAATAAATACCTAATATATGCTCATAAGTAAAGATTATATGCCTAAAAATGCCATATAAAGTGCTTTTTTCAGCAATCTAACGAAGTAATTTGAGTAAAACTATTTGTTGCCCCCTCAATAAAACCATTACCAGAAAAATTTGTAGGAAAAATACTTACAATTTAACCTGATGAACACCGCTGAAAATAATATTCTACTGCTCGATATATATCTTCAAAATCGCCAATATACCTGAAAAAAGATTGAGATCCACATTTAGAAAGTTTCGTAATCAAGGTTTTATCGTTACTGTGTAATGCATTATTAAGTATTTTAAGATCACCCATTTTAGCTAAGCGTTTACTTTCTTGGGGCCAAAGATGTTCAAATACAGTATTTTTAGAGTTCGCAAGTTGTAACTCGAGACTTTGCATTTTATTTTTGATTTCATCAATCAGAAAGTTTTTATCTTGATCTTGCTTTCCTGTTAATTTTTCAGAACGAAATTCTCGATGGTAATAATGAAAACTTTGATTTGGTGTTTCACTTGAAAGAGAAAGGGTTGATGAGGTTGAAGCTTCAAATTGAGAGGGGTGATTTTCAGTTAGAGAACTAATAGTTGGAGAAAGAGAAGAATTTTTGAAATTTCTATAGATAGCGTAAATAGTAACTAGCATAAGTAAACTTGCAGTGGTTATTCCTGCTGCTGCTAATATAGTAGGGGCTAGATAGGGAGCAACTACCATTGTTAAAATAATACCTGCAATAACAATTCCACATGCCAGAATGGCAATAAGATTGTTAAGAGCGTGATTTTTGTGAAGTATTCTAGCGGGAGAGTTTTTTTCTGACTTAAGCCAATGATAGATATGAAAAATTGACAAGCCAAGGTGGTAGATAACACTGGAACCCACTACCGTTAAAAATAATCCTTGAACGAAAATTAAACTAAGTCCAGCAAAAACTGCAGTGAAGACTAACGCAGCTTTTATAGGGTTATAAATTAAATCAAAAGTTTTACCTAAATTCTTATTTTTAGCTCGAAAAAAACGAAAAAGGGAAAATAAACTAGCTATTGCATCAGGAATAATAACGAGTGGAAATAAAATTGGGGCAAGAATTTTTTCAAATATTGACCCTATCTGATAAACGTTAGATTTGAAAACAAAGATAGTACTAAGGATGGCACTTTGGGAAAAAGAATTGATAGATTCTATTATTTTTAGATAGGGCTTACTCATTATCTTAATACTTCCTTTAAAGAATTTAGAATAAATTTTAAGTATATGCTTAAAAAAACACTTTATCCTAAACCATGCTAAAAATAAAGTTTAAGCCTAAAAAAATAAATAAGTGGATTTTTTGGTAATAATTAGTATTACCCTGTAATTAATCATATATTTGCAGTATTATTGCTCTACTTAAAGGGATTGCTAGGCTTTTTCTATATCTGGACTTATATTTGAAGCTGATATTAGTATATACAACGAATTTGCATTACTTCTAAACTGTTATAAGGCGTTTACACTATGTTTAAGCGATATCCACTCTGGTTTACACTAACGTTTTTGGCAATCGGGTTATTGGGTTCAGTATGTAAAGCTGATCCAGTGATTCCCATAACACCCCCGGCTGCGACACAACCCACATTGACACCGATTGCTCCCAGTGTAAATGCAAAGGCTTATCTCTTAATGGATGCTTATAGCGGTAAAATTTTAGCAAGTGAGAATATTGATGAACGTGTAGCGCCTGCTAGTTTAACCAAAATGATGACTTCTTATGTTGTGTCTATGGCTTTGCAACAAGGTCAGATACATCCAACAGATTTAGTAACCATTAGTGAAGCAGCCTGGAAAACAGGTGGTTCAAAAATGTTTGTGAAAGTAGGTGACAAGGTTACTGTAGAAGATTTGATGCAAGGTATGATAGTTGATTCAGGTAATGATGCTTGTGTGGCTATGGCTGAGTATATTGCTGGAAGTCAAGAATCCTTTGTTAATTTAATGAATCAACAAGCTGCAAGACTGGGTATGAAAAATACTCATTTTGTTGATGTAGATGGACTGCCCGACCCTAATCATTATTCCACTGCACGTGATATGGCAATTTTGGCACGCGCATTAATTCTTGATTTTCCTGAAGATTATAAATGGTATTCACAAAAATGGTTCTCTTATAATGGAATCAAACAACCCAATCGAAATCGCTTATTATGGCGCGATCCTGATATAGATGGAATTAAAACTGGGCATACTAATGAAGCGGGATATTGTTTAGCAGCTTCCGGCCAAAAAAATGGTATGCGCTTAATTACTATCGTCATGGGGGCTTCTTCGGATGAAATGCGTGCACAAGATAGCCAAAAATTGCTTACTTATGGATTTCGTTTTTTTGAATCCCATAAATTATATAATGCTGGAGAAACCTTGACAACAACGAGGGTTTGGTTTGCTCAACGACCTCAAATTAAGGTGGGGTTAGCACAAAATCTGTATGCCACTTTACCTTTAGGATCTATTAAGAAACCTAAAATGACTATGGATTTTACTCCTAATCTAAAGGCTCCTATTAAAAAAGGCGAGGTCATAGGCCAAATTAATGTGGTATTGAATGATAAATCTATTGCATCAGCCCCACTTATTGCCTTAGAAAAT